>JADQBM010000088.1 GCA_016278615.1 Clostridia bacterium
CCTGGTTTTGGAATTTTTTTCTTGTTCTTTCGAAAGTTTTGTAACATCAATTCATTTTGGATATCTCGCATACAAGCATCCCAATGGATATCCAATTCTTTTCCAACTTTTTCACCATACACCATACCGCCTGTGGAAACCACATAGCTTAAACCTTTTCCCACAGCTCCTGCAAAACCGGAACCATAACTGACACCGCTAAACAATACATTAACTTTATGAGCACTTTGTCGACTGTTGTTATACTCTCGAATATCATTATTTAATCTTGAACGAACACTAGAACTTTCGATCTTCGCGGCTTCTGCATATAGTGTATTATGATCTTTGCTTGACGCCCCCATAATCACCTGTCCTGCCAATACGGCACCGCCTACGACCTGCATACCTTTTCCGATCTTTCCCAGGTTCGCAGGGTTTGGTGCATGATCATTTACAAAATCTGCTACATTATGAACATACCCTGCATAATCCGCTTTACTTAGTCCATCATTTACTGATAATGCCAATAATTGGGTGTCTCCAGCCTGGAAATCTATCACGCTCTCATTGTTGTCATTCTTTGATAAAAATCCTAATAAGGTTGGAAAGCGACTCCCATTATTCTGCCCTGCTATGGTTCCCGTTCCCTTTAACAATGCCGTCAACTCAGGACTGAAATACATAGACCTTTGATAGGTCAATGAATTGCCATCTTCGATCATACTTTCTTTGGACCAATAATAACCTTGCATCGTTTGGAATTTTCGATATCCTTGGCCAATAAGGACTTCGTCACTGACATGATGATTTTCACTAAAGCTGCCTGTTACCCTTACCGAACCTCCACCCTCAACAGGTATGGTAATATCCAAATTATCTTCTGACTCATCCACTACTCTGTTATCCAAATTTTCTCTTATCACAGGTGGTAGTCCAGCGGGGTCAATATCCTGCTGCTCAATAGCCTTTGCAAAGTCGATAGGCTTGGAGCCTGAAATAGAAGCCAATGGCACATCGTATTCCAATGCATAGTAAACAGACAATTCATCTGGGTTCTCAATTCTTTCTTCAAGTTCCCATTCTGAATACTTTTCCGTCCCATTATGGACATCTTGCATATGCGTCGCTTCATAGACATAATCTGCTCCATTAAAGGTATTCACCAATGCTACATAACTTAATTCGTCTTTCAGTAGGTTGTTAATTCGGAAGCTGACATGAGACGTCTCAAATGGTGCATAACTAAAAGTGATTGCTTCATTACTTTGGCCAGGTGAAAGATTACTCAAAACTCTACCATTTTCATTATCAAATACAAAATGGCTGGTATATGCCATTGTTGCCGGATCTATGATTTCACAAATTCTAGATACCGAATTATGAATTGTACCATCAGGTGTTATCATTTTAGAATACAAAGAATGCCCTGCTGCCACATCTGGTGAAGGCAAAGAAATATAAGTTGCATAGGTATATTTACCAGATTCAACTTCAGTCTTTCCGATTAATTGATCTTCATCGTAAATTTCTATTGCACTGCCAGATATACCAATACCTCTTACCAGTACATTCTTTGCTTCTTCTCCCATAATAACTTCATTTGGAAGAAGGAGACTTACCTTAGGCACATCAATATCATCCACTCCAAATACTTCCTTGCGAATCTCTCCATCCACTTTGTAATCCAATTGAATTGTTAATGTGGTTTGTTCTGACACAGGTGGAATTAAGGTAAAATAGAGCAGCCCGTCTGTATTCTGCTTATCTAAAGGAATGATACTGTTGTATGGATAAGTTTGACCATCATAAAATACCTGATTTCCTTTTACCGTAGCAGATGAACGAATGATTATTCTTTCTAAAGTCATATCCTCTACATCAATATCTGGCTTAAATCTTGCGACAACCAATACTTCTCCTGTTTCCTCATTTGGCGTATATCTTGTAATAACATTTGAATCTGTAAAGCCTAAATCTTCATCTTTTACAAGCTCTGTCAGCTCAATATCTCCTAGATCCATATATCGTCCATTTTCTACAACAACATTTTCAATCATACGATACTGTTCATTTGTTTTTAAGTCCAATGTCATAAATGCATCCAACAGTTTGACATTGGCTACTTTTTCCAAGTTGTATCCGCTGAAAATGACCGCTGTGTATACACCTCGTTCAAGATAGATTAATTCAGAAGATAGATTTCCTGTTCCAGAAACGACAGCCGATTGTTTACCCTCCTCATCAAATAACAACATATAGCTGACGGGGGGTGTATCGCCGCCTCCTGTGATGACATTGGCTCTTACTTCTCCGCCTTTTACAGCGATTACATCTACATGACCATTTAAATATTCATCTAATTCAATCAATTTTACTTCTTCTTCAGCTATTAGGCCATCTCTTAAATAAAAACTTACTTTGACTTTGTCTCCTGCATTTAAATGATTGTCTCTCATCTGAATATAACCATTTGCCCTATAATAGTTGATGTACTCATCATTTTCTCTTGTCATCACAACATAGTGAACTTGGGAGGCATCCATTCCCAAAAACATATCTGCATCAACCATCTCGTCCATGCTCACCATGGGTCGGGTATAGACATTGAAGGTAATCTTTTGTTGGTTGCTGTAATTCAATGCTTTATCCATCACAATATTTGAAGCAACATTAAAATACTCATATTCATATCGGTACCCTGGCTTCAATATACTAATGGTCCCCTCTTCATTAGGGTAAACCTGAATCTCATATTCACCCGCATCATCTGTAACAGCTGTATCATTATGGTAAATGGTGTTGCTGCCATTTTGTATGGATTGTTGTATGGATACAGTAGCCCCTTCTATCTTTCTGTCCGGTATTGCCGCATCTGTCAAAGTCCCACTGATGGTAACAAGTGACAGATCTGATAGAGCAATGTCCACAGTCGTGGATTTTTCTGAAACAGTAATGGTCTCGTCTTCAGGTATCTTGTATTCTTTCAGATTATTTTGTGACATAGAAACGCCATAGGTAATTTGCTGCCCCACATAAAACCCTTCAACTTCCGCATTTTCTTCCACATAGGTCCAATAATTGGCATTTCCTTCTTTGTATCGAATCTGAAGCTCCTCTGGTCCATTGGAAACATCAAATCGAACTTTAGCTGGTATCTCAGCACCTGCTAAGTTGATGATTTCTGTCTCCCCAAGGGATAAAGCAATATTGCCAGAAACATAATCTTGTCTGCTATCACGGACTCGATATGTATATGCATCTCCAGGTTTTAACGCAACAAACTCGAAACTGGTGTCATTATTACCGATAAGCTTCTCTTTGCCCATATAGGTCACTACATTTTTTACAAAGAGTCGTTTCCCATTAAAGTCACCGCTACTATTATCCAGTCCTACAAACTCTACAGTGGCTGTAACACCTAAGTTTTTTGTTTCAATTTTAGACGCTGTATTTAAAGGCGAGCTTGGATCTTCCAGTGTATACTCTATTGCCGCGATAGTAGCCGCATCATTTGGCAAAGCTTCTGTTTTTTGATACGAATAATTGTCATGGACAAGGGCATATTCTTGTACTTTTCCTAAATTGGCTGTATCTACATAATGTAACTTAGCCTTCGCAATGAACCCCGGTGTTCCGTAAAATTCATACTTCACATCACTGCCCTTTATGACATAAGTTTGATCATAGTATTTACTTTTAAAAGTGGTGGAAGTATTTACAATATCCGCGATATTTCCTATTTCGATTGAAACCGTCTCCATTTCGGAAACTATGTTGCTGTTACTGGCATCACGAAGATAGAAATTCATTGACGTGGCTTCTTCCATATCATCTGTAATACTTACCCATTTTGAATAGGTGGATATATCTTCTTTTTCTGATGCAAATCTCAAAATTTCTTCATGTATGATCGCTCCAGTGTCATTGAGAAACTCCACCTGGCCCACTTGAGATGTCCCTTGAGTTGCTTTATTTCCTTTGATAAACAGGTTATATTGTGTGTCTTTATTTAGAAAAGACACAATTCCCATTTCTTTCGCATTTATGATGCCAAAGGCAATCATATCATCAAGGGAACTACTGCGATAGATAATGATGCATTGAATTTCGTAAAGATTACCCTCATCATTTCTAAACTGAAAATAGATGGTTTTAGGCCCAAAGCCATCACTTAATGTATATGGAATTTCTGATACGATATCTTGCCAAGATGCTGAAGCAACTGCTCCCTCCGTTTCACCGTACCTAACTTGAGTGTAAGTTCCTGGAGTAAGATTAAATGTGACTTCCATTGAAGTAGTATAAGACACAGCATTATTGATTTTTGCCGTAGGATATACGACAACAGAGCTTCCCTCATCTATAGAATAAAGCACAACGTCTATAAAGCCATTAAGCTGTTGTCCGTCTTCTTTTAGATATACCATATACCATCCTCTGGGATAGTTTTCTACCAGGGATTTAGGTATTTTGAGTTCTGCATCCGAAATATAGCTAACATCACATAGAGTTGGTGAAGCACTTAAAGAAGTTCCTGTTCTTTTAATGAATGCGACTTCATAAGTTGCTTCTTCTTTGAAGCCAAAACCTTTTAAAATCAAATCACCATTTTGGTTATTGACTGATTTAAGCATCGCACTCGTCTCCGAGTTATAGCGAAATTTTATGGAATTCACGTTGTCAAAAAGATTTGTTATAAAGAAATTATCTGTATCACTTTCATAGTATAAACTCTTAATAGGATCACCAGCATACAACAATTTCAATATTTGATTTCCACTAATCGCACCTGCTGTCCTAATGGTTAATTCGATGTCATTTCCATCATATTGGGATTCCACATCAAGAGGTATTTGGATATCTGAACTCCAATCCTCTACAAAGCCTGCAGTAATATTAGACTTATTCATATTCAGCGTATCTACAAGCCTTAACTCAATGGCACTTCCTGTTCTTATATCATTGTATCCTTCATAGGTAAAATAATCGCCTTCCCAATAATTAACGCCAACCGTATCCGTTCTTCGGATACCAGCAGATTCTAAGCTTAAATCATCATAAGAAATAATAAGCTCTGCTCCTTCGTTAGGAATGGCTCCAGTAATGTCTACTGATCCTGTAATGGTATAAACACCATAAGAAACAGAAGCTATTTCCAAGGGGTTGGTGTTCATACTGCCTATAACGGCACTCCCATCTTTCAATTGTGCCGATAGCTTCGATAAATCGGATATACCACTCCCTTGAATTTCAAATGCCAGTATATCACTATCATTTCCAATAAAATAGTTGCCTCCGACTTGTTCAGTATTTTCATGATTCATTTCCTCAGCAAAGCCATTTGCAACCCTAAAACTTTTTAAATCCGGAGTGCTATTCTCCAATATGTGGATCCCTGAAGATACAGCACTACCAGCCGTTTCATTGTGTTGGCTTGCTGTTATTTTGATGCACAACATCTTCCCTGCTGTCAAACTGCTTAAAACAGTAAAACTTCCTTCAACTTCATATCCGCCTTGAGCAATTTCATCTGCGCGCATGGTATCTTTTCCCATAGTGCCCATCAAAGTACCGGTCCCTTCCGGTATTCCCCAGGCTATATCATCATATTGCCATAATTCAACGGAGATATCATTTTTTGTTTGCCCTGTTTCAAAACCATAGGCTTCAAAACAAACTTTCAGATTATCGATGGAAGATGCTACTGCTGACACATTAAGTTCCTCTACATATGGCACTCTGGGACTGTACACATAAAAAGCCCCTGGATTTATTGCTGAAACTAATTGGTCATCTTTATCTTTTATGTTGATAAAATATGCTGTGTCTTCCTGAAGAACGCCATCTCCATCCATTCGCATTTGAAAAACAAAGTACTCCTTACCTTCAGCATTTTTACCTAAGTAACGCGCTTCTACTTGTGAAGCAACTTTACTATAAGTATCATCTGCAGGATCATAATTGTCATTATCATCTGCAATAATAAGCACTTCTGCTCCTAATGGGGATACAGTATTCAAATTATCTCCCAAGACCTCAATATAAAACTCTGTGTCTCCAGCAGAAGGTTCAACCCCCTCCCATCTGGAAATGTCTGCAGAAGAAATCATAGGACCTTCTGAACTTGATGTGCCACCATAGACCGACATTGGCGCTGCAGCAGAAAAAAACATAGAAAAGGTAAGTATCCATGACCACAATTTTTTATTCATCTCGCTTCCTCCTTTCTTTTAAATTTCAGATTGTTATTTTAATAGAATCCCAATTTATATCTTAACGAATTTTTTAAAAAAAAAGCATCACCCGAATGGGTGATGTTTTATAAAATTAGTGATTTTTAAGCTATTATTTTTCATGACTCCCTTAAAAATATATTTCAAATGCTCAAAATTTATAATATCTTCTAAGTGGATGCAAATGTTATTTCTGTTTTTCTGTTATCTCTGCTATTTCAGGGATGGATCGATGCCCTAACCCAATCACCACCTCATTTAAATGAAGCAATCCAATACTCATGAAAATACAAATGCTTAAATGTTCTTTATGGCGACATATCCCTATTTTGCCGCCTCCATTCAAACCACTCGCTTTTGCGGCTATCTGCATAATCGCTTCTCTTGCAGCTCCTGCAATGGCACCATCATGAACATGGCATTCCGTGGTTAGTTTGTTCTTTCTTGAGGCAAGAATTGCTCTTTCAATGACAACATGAATAGTTTCAATAATATTTCCACCCACATCTACAGCTACCCCCAACACATCTTTTTCATTTAATTTTTTAATCAATTGTTCTTCTGAAGCTCTTGTAGAAGTAATGGCAAGCTTAATAGCCGCCTTTGCTACATCCGTACTATCATACATCCTATTTCAAACCTTCCTTCATTTTGAATTTATAGATTATAGGTTATAGATAATAGATAACAGATAATAGATAATAGTTTAGGAGGATTTTGCTTCGCAAAATCTACATTATTATCAATAAAAATTCAATAATTATTCGTTGTCTATTTTTAAATCTAAGATTTTGCCCAAGCAAAATCAACCTTAACTGTTATCTATTATCTATTATCTGTTATCTCTCATTTCAAGAATCTATCTATTATCTCTTATCTCTCATTCAAGATTCTCGCCTCTTACTTCTCATCTTCTGCTACTATTCATTATATCCCTTTAATGAATTTCCTACAATAAGATTAACATCTTGCGGCGCATATGATATAATATCGTCGTCGTAATTTATTATTCTAATGAGGTGATTAACTTGTCCGAAGAGGAAAAACTCAGCCGGCGAACGGCTAAAAAAAATAAAAAGAAAAAAAATAAATTTAAAATTCTAAAAATAGTGCTAATTGTAATACTTGTATTAGGCATTACTGGTGCAGGGGCTGTTAGTATTATGACTTATAACATCATTCAAAACACAGAGCCTATTGATCCAAATAATATATACAGCTTGTTAAGTGAAAACTCTTTTATTTATGATGATAAGAACAATCTAATAGAAAAAGTTCAATATGATGGATTGAGGACCAATGTCAAATATCAGGATATCCCCTCCAACTTACTCAATGCTTTTATTGCCATAGAGGATAAAACTTTTAAGGAACATAGTGGTTTTAATTTTATTCGTATTTTTGGAGCCATCTGGGAAGGCATCACTTCAGGTGATAATATTCGAGGCACCAGCACCATCACACAACAATTAGCCAGAAATCTCTATTTAGCAGATACGAAGTCCGAACGTTCGATGGACCGAAAAATAAAAGAAGCCTATTATGCCATATTATTGGAAAAGTCTCTTACTAAAGAACAAATATTAGAAGCCTACTTAAATACAATCTATTTGGGCTTTGGTACAAATGGCGTTCAGGCTGCTTCACAAGAGTATTTTTCAAAAAATATTGAAGAGCTTAGTATTGCTGAATGTGCCTTAATCGCAGGCATAACAAAAAATCCATCCCAATACGCTCCCCTTAAAAGACTGAAAAATGAAGATATTGACCCATCAGACCCTAATATCATCAACATAGGCGAAACCTACACCTTGTTATACGATGATCGATTTAAAGACAGACAACTTTTGGTCCTAAAATTCATGTTAGAATACGAATTTATAACTCAGGACGAATACGAAGAAGCTGTTAACACCGATATGCGCACTCGTGTCAATCCTTCTTTCAGTGAAAAAGGTGAAATATCTTCCTATTTCAATGATAAAATCAAAACGGATGTATTGAACGCGCTTATGGAGGAATATCAAATTCCTGAAAAAGAAGCCCACGACATGCTTTATAATGCAGGGTTAAAGATTTACTCTACCATTAACATGGACCTACAAAGAATTGTTGAACGCGAATTTAGTGAATCAAGTAACTTTCCAAACATCAATGCCAAGAAAGACAAATATGGAAATATTTTAAATAGTGAAAACAATAGGATTATGCTTTACAAATATGAAAATATCTTTAACAGTGATGATGCTTTTATTTTAAGAAGCAGTGACTACGAGAAGGATTCTTCCGGAAACTTAATTCTATTAAAGAACAAAAGACTTCTCTTTGACAGTTATAAAGAAAATGATCAAATAGTAGATATAAAAGTTTCCTTTCACAATTTTTATAAAAATAACGAGGGATTTACAATGACCAGAGGTGGCAGATTGTTGATTCCTAATTCTTATAAAACATTGGATTCAGATGGCAACGTCATCCTCAGCAAACAATTTCTACAAGACAATCCGGACTTTTTTATTCAAGAGGATGATAACTATTTAATTCATAAAGAAAACTATACTTTAAATGATCAAGTTATGCAGCCTCAATCTGCTATGGTCATTATGGATCCTCAAACTGGAGAAATAAAAGCTTTGGTTGGAGGAAGAAATATAACAGGGCAAAGGTTATTTAGCAGAGCAACAAATCCAACACAACCAGGTTCTTCAATTAAACCATTATCTGTTTACGCACCTGCTCTGGACAATGGTTGGACAGCAGCTTCCATTATTGATGATGCCCCCTTAATCAATGATGAGGGTCAAGTTTGGCCTAAAAACTGGTATACTGGCTTCAAGGGACTGGTTACTCTACGTTATGCAGTGGAACAGTCTGTCAATGTAGCAGCTGTAAAAGTATGCGAAGCTATTGGTGTCGATACCTCAATAACTTATTTGAAAAATTTAGGCGTTACTTCTATTGTTGAGACTGGACCAACAAACGATCATAATTCTGCTGCCTTGGCATTAGGCGGTATGACCAAGGGTATTTCTCCATTGGAGATGACTGCTGCTTATGGTACTTTGGCTAACAAAGGCGTCTATAATGAACCTATTTCTTTTACCAGAGTTGAAGATAAGAACGGAAATATTATAATAGAAAACGTTCCTGAAAGACATGTTGTTATTGAAGAAGATGTGGCTTTTATAATGACGGACATTCTTGTTTCGGGGGTAAGAAGTGGCACTGGATACAGAGCGCGCTTATTTGATGGAAACACAAATATACCCGTAGCTGGAAAAACCGGAACAACCAGCAATAATTTTGATGCTTGGTTTATGGGATATACCCCTTACTATGTTGCTGGCTTGTGGATTGGTAATGATATCGATATACAGCTTTCCCAAGGAAGTGCTGTAAGTGCTGAGCTTTGGAGTAAAATAATGAAGCAGGTTCACAAAGATTTGCCTGCTAAAAATTTCGAAAGACCGTCAAATATTATCAGTGCAACTGTGGACAATAAGTCTGGCAAACTTCCTACGGAAATAAGTCACTTAGATCCACGAGGCAATAATATTATATCCGAATATTTTATTTCAGGTACAGAGCCAACTGAATATGATGATATTCATGTTTTGGCAAATATTGATATCTTTACAAACAGACTTGCTACGCCTTCTTGCCCTGTGCAATTTATTGAACAGAGGGTATTTACTAAGCGACCTTATCCATTAATCGAGAATCCGGCGTTATATCCTCAAGATTACGCCTATGAGCTACCCATATACTATTGCCCACTACACAATCCATCGTATCAGCTTTATCCCACTGATCCAAACGAGGATCTTGAAATGTATCCGCCTTTAGATCAAGATGATCCAGATGCAAATCTTCCTCCAGAAAATATCGATGACACTATCGATGACACTATCGATGACACTATCGATGAAGATGCTTCAGTAGATACCGATTATCCAATAGAAAGCAGAATGGATAATAATAAAAAAAATAATAATAATAATAATGACGACGACTAACGAGTCGGGAGGGCACACAAACCCTCCCGATTTTTTTATTTAGGACAACTGGAAGGGTCGTCCCTACATATCTCTAATCTCTAATCCCTAACCTCTAACCTCTAATCTCCAATCCCTAACCTCTAATCTCTAATCCCTAATCTCTAATCTCTAATCCCTAATCTCTAATCCCTAATCTCTAATCTCTAATCCCTATCTTTACTACTTCTTAGTTTTAGGTGAAAAAACAAGTGCAATGGCATAGCCAAAAATAACAGCCACTGATACACCTGGCGCAGTTGCTTTCATCCCTCCTCCAAATGCCCCCATTAACCCATCTGTTTTTGCAGCTTCTATGGCACCTTTAGCTAAGGAGTATCCGAATCCAGGGAGAGGCACTGTTGCGCCTGACTTCCCGAAATCCACAATGAGCTGATATATGCCTAATCCTTCAAGGATGGCGCCTGAAACAACAAACAGTACCAATACATGGGCAGGGGTCATTTTTGTACCATCCATCAATAATTGCCCTATAACGCAAATAACCCCCCCTGTAATAAACACATATACATAATCCATCATTTACCTCCGTATATCAGTTGAGTATTAAGTATAAATAAACTCCTTACGGAGTAGTTTGAGTTGAGTATTAAGTATAAATAAACTCCTTCGGAGTAGGGTAAGTTTAGTATTAAGTATAAATAAACTCCTTACGGAGCAGTTTAAGTTTAAGTAAAAGTGTTAAAAATTCTTTTTCGATTTTTTTTACTTACACTTACACTTAACCTTCCACTTCTACTGCTACTTCTACTTACCCTTAGCCTTCCACTTCCACATATACTTATACTTATACTTCCATTTCATTTTTACTTAAGTCTTATGGACAACCGCAAGGGTCGTCCCTACACATCCTTAATTACGGACAACCGCAAGGGTCGTCCCTACACATCCTTAATTACGGACAACCGCAAGGGTCGTCCCTACACATCCTTAATTACGGACAACCGCAAGGGT
>JADQBM010000038.1 GCA_016278615.1 Clostridia bacterium
GGACGCGTTAGGGACTTTAACCCTTAAGATTGCGCCCATGCTGGGCGCACCATAAGAAAGGTAAGAGAACCACCCCTTACCTTTTTAGATCTTACTCTTCCATCTGTTCTCCTTGTTTTGCTTCTATTACTGCATCTGCAACTTTTGATGCAATTAATTTCACTGCTCTAATAGCATCATCATTTGCTGGTATCACATAATCTACTTCGTCAGGGTCACAGTTAGTATCTACAATTCCTACCACAGGTATTCCCAAAATTTTTGCTTCTTTTACCGCAATTCTTTCTTTTCTTGGGTCAACTACGAAAATAGCGCCTGGCATACCTTTCATTTCCTTAATCCCACCTAAGAACTTTTCAAGTTTTTCTTGTTCGGCCTTAAGCTTAATGACTTCTTTCTTAGGTAATACTTTAAAGGTTCCATCTTCTTCCATGGTTTTAAGTTCATTTAGTCGATTTATTCTTTTATTAATGGTTTTGAAGTTGGTAAGCATTCCGCCAAGCCACCTATGATTCACATAAAACATGCCACATCGTTTGGCTTCATCATGTACAGAATCTTGCGCTTGTTTTTTTGTTCCCACGAATAGGATAGGCTTCCCTGAAGCTGCAACTTCTTTTATAAAGACATATGCTTCTTCTACTTTTTTTACTGTTTTCTGAAGATCGATGATATAGATACCATTTCTCTCAGTAAAGATGTATTCCGCCATCTTTGGATTCCATCTTCGTGTCTGGTGTCCGAAATGAACACCTGCTTCCAGCAATTGTTTCATTGAAATAACCGCCATTTTAAATTACCTCCTTGGTTTTTCCTCCATTCTTGGCCATACTTTTAAAAACTGTCTAAAAACAGCACCCTTTCAAAAGTTGCCGAAAAATGTGTGTATTTTGTAATCTCATATATGAGCAATAGATACTCAACTCAATCTATGACATCCTTATATACTATAACAAAACCATAAAAAAAAAGCAATAAATATTTTGAACAAACAGAGTTTTTGGTTATGCTTCTCCCCTTTTAGAAAAAACACATCCACAATAATCTTGCCTGTACAAACCATATTCTTTAGAAAGCTCAATTGACCGCTTATATCCCTCTTTTTTCTTTAGGTCCGTATATAAAAAAGCTACTTGATACTTTTCTTCAAGTTCTTTAGCTATTTCATTTATCATATGCGCATTCTTTAAAGGACTGATGGTTAATGTTGTTGCGAAAAAATCAAAGTTTTTTTGTGAAGCAATCCGTGCTGTTTCTTCCATTCTCATTTTATAGCACAAATAGCACCTTTTGCCGCCTTCCTTTTCATCCTCAAAATTATTTGCAAAGTCATAAAAATCTTGAACAACATATGATCCTTCTAAAAATTTAACTGGTAATTTTACTTTAAAAGCATCTATAAATCTTCTTTGCTCAATAACACGTTTTTCATACTCGTCCTTATCTGAAATGTTTGGATTGAAATAGAAAACAGTAATGTTGAAATACTGGCTCAAATACTCTAGTGTATAACTACTGCAAGGCGCACAGCAGCTGTGCAAAAATAAAGATGGTATTTTACTTCTATCTTTAATATCATTTATTATACGCTCCGTTATAAGACTATAATTCATACTCATACCCCTGCATCTTTTTAATCATCATTATACATTGTTTTTCGAAAAATATACAGAAGATCATAAAGATAAAAAGAAACTTGGGTTAATAATGAAGAATTAATATATCATTACCAGGTCATAATACTTTCATTGACACTATATTTATTATGTCTTATACTAATGTTATTCTATTTAAAGGAGATATGCTATGAAACTTCCAAGCTTCAATATTGGAGATATTAAAGTCCAGATCCCCATTGTTCAGGGAGCCATGGGTATTGGAGTGTCTATGCATCGTCTTGCAGCAGCAGTTGCAAATGAAGGTGGTATAGGTGTTATTTCAGGTGCCCAGACAGGTTTCTTAGAACCAGATTTCAGACAAAATAATAATTCTGCAAATATAAACGGTTTGATAAAAGAAATTCGCAAAACACGGCAGTTAAGTCCAAATGGCATTATTGGTGTTAATTTTTTAGCAGCTGCAGTAAATAATTATGTAGAACTTGTTACCACTGCTGTGAAGGAAAAAGTGGATCTCGTTATTTCAGGTGCTGGTTTACCAAAAAATTTGCCTGAATTGGTAATGAACTCTTCAACCAAAATTGCTCCCATCGTTTCCTCAGGGAAAGCTGCTTCAACCATATCAAAAATATGGGATAGAAATTATAATTATTTGCCCGATGCCATCATAGTAGAAGGCCCCGAGGCAGGCGGACACCTTGGTTTTAACATGAGCCAATTGTTAGAAAACAGTGCGCCAACCCTAATGGAAATTGTTAAAGATGTCATGGAAGCCATTAAACCTTTTGAATTAAAACACAATAAAAGAATTCCTATTATTGCGGCTGGAGGCCTTTTTGATGGCAAAGACATCGCTGAAGCTTTAAATAACGGAGCAGCAGGTGTACAGATTGCCAGTCGATTTGTGGTAACAGAAGAATGCGATGCTCATATTAATTTTAAACAAGCTTATATTAATGCTCAGCAAGAAGATTTAAGAATTATCAAAAGTCCTGTAGGTCTTCCCGGAAGGGCTATTTACAATAATTTTATAAAAAAAGCTGACGAAAGTTTACATACTATTAAATCATGTTACAGGTGCTTAAAAACTTGTGACCCTGCCACAACGCCTTATTGCATTACAGATGCACTTATTGATTCCGTAACGGGTGATACTAAAGAAGGATTGATTTTTGCAGGTTCCAACGTTCATCGAATTAATAAAATGACAACCGTTAAAGAGCTCATGAAAGAATTGGTATCAGAAGCTGAGATATATTTCAAAGGACCAGAGGATATTCAAGGGAAATAACAATGAACAATGAAGGAGAGAATTTGCTTTGCAAATTCTTTTTTTTTAAAAATAAAATGGAATTTTGTATATATATACAAAATTCCTTCATTCATTGTTCATTGTTCATTATTCATTGTTCACTGTTTATTCATTCTGATTGACTGATAATTATAGCACCTTCTTTTTTACGTAAAATACAATTCTTAAAGATATTGTTAATAGACATCTTAGCAATTCCAATGGACACGATAGCTCCGGGATATATCTTATCTGTACACACTATTTTTCCCTTTGATTTTTTTTCTAAAAGAATTAATGATTCTTCCTTTTCTGCATATGAAGCATTTAATTCTTCATATTTTATTTGCTTTGTATGACCTGCATTTTTTAATAGTTCTTTTTTTTCTTCAGTCAGTTTTCCAACAGACTCCAATTGCTGCAAATAATCTACAATTTTTTGTAAATCGTTTATTTCTTTTTTCTTTTGAGGTATTTCTTCATTTAGTTTGTTTAGTCTTTCATGTAGAGCAGGGTCTTTTCCAATTTCTATTTCAGTATGTGTGTATGCCTCAGAACCAATGGTTTTTGCTAAAACATCTTGTCCAGCTGTATAACAGCCTCCTACAATCATCCCGCGTCTTCCAATTAACTCTAAGTTTACCCCACATCTAACTTGGCAATTTAGCATAGATTCAGATACAATGGTGCCTCTGGCGATTGCAATACTATTTTCCATGTATTTGCAATTAATATTTTCTTTACTTTCCAAAACACCCTTTCCCATGCCATTCATTCCGCTGCATATGCTAATACTCCCCTCAGCTCGAATATGTGCCGCTTCCACAAGTCCTTCAACTCTCACATTTCCACCGGCGTAAACAGAATAACCTGATTGAACATTTCCAGAAATAACAACATTACCTACAAACTCAATATCCCCTGTTTCACTTCCCACATTACCTTTGACTCTAAAGGTATCTAGAATGTTTATTTTTTTGTTTATGTAATCCACTTGCCCATCAGAATCCGAAATTACTTGCAAGTGATCTTCTGAAGCAATGGTATTTTTACCTACCGGAAGGGGCTTATCGACTCCTTTTTTCTGTTTTATCACTGCTCCCGTTACGGTTTTCCCTTCAGCACCTTTAACAACTGGAGTTTTTGTGCACAACACTTTTCCAATTGAAATGTTCTGAACAATTCCCATTTCATGAAAATTTACAGTTCCATTTTCATTAATTTGAGGTTTAATATCTTTCGTAACTGGGAAATGAAATTTTAGTTCAGCATCTTGATCATGAATCGGAGGTAAACCCTTGGCTACAAGTAAATTTTCATTATAAATCAACTCATTTTCCAATAGTCCTTTGATTAAGCTTGTATCAATTCCATGTATCACTTTTTTATCCATCAATGCTTTCATAATCATCTCATATGTTGGTGCGCTTCCTCCATGTTTTGGTGGCTCAATGTTGATAAATGCGTTGAGAGAATCTGCCGATATAATGACTTTAATAATTGCATCCACAGGTTCTTCTTTTTTTTCTTCTAATTCTTTCCCATCTTCAACTTCTTTCACCTGGATTTCATCACTATCTTGTTCTATATCTGCTTCAGATGATTTCTTATTTATTAAGTCATTAGTCTCTTGATTTTCACCAACTTTCGAAACAAATTCATCCTTACCCATATTCTTAACAGTTTCCATCAAAACACCTCTTCCGTTATTATTATTGTCGGAAATAATGCATTATTATTTAACCCTTTAGGAAAGTTTTTTCCTTTATTAAATAATAACATATTTTTTCCAAAAAATAAAAAACTTTGTCGAAGGGTTGCTTGCCTCGGCAAAGTTTTCTAGTTTGCTTATTTTTTCTTGTCAGAAATTTCTACTTTTACATTTCTTCCACTCAATCTTTTCCCTCTGCATTTTTCAATAATTTCACCTGCAACTTTTTCACGAACATCCACAAAAGTAAACTTGTTTAAAATATCTATATCGCCGACATCTTCTCTATTTACATTTGCTTTTGTATTGAAAAACTGCAAGAGGATTTTTGGTGTTAGATCATCCATTCTTCCTACAGTCATAAATAGCCTTACAAAACTTGAAGATGAATCGATGTCCTTATAATCATAGCCTGTCTCGTTGGTATATACCATATGCATCAACGCTGCTGCAACATCTACAAGATTATACTCATCGTCAAGGTCAGTAGCTAAGGGTACAAACTTTTTATAGGTGTCATTTTCAAGAGTTTCTTTAACTCGACTTAGCATATTTCTGTATCTTGCTGTGAAAATATCATCAATGGACGGAATTTCTTTTCTTTTTATTTTACCTTTTGTTATCTTTTCTATTTGTTTTAGTGTCATGTATTCTCTTGGCGTCACTAATGTATAGGCCGTACCTTCTTTATTAGCACGTCCTGTTCTACCAATTCGATGGACATAAGTTTCCAAATCCTGAGGAAGGTCATAATTAATGACATGCGATACGTTTTCTACATCAATTCCTCTTGCCGCAACATCTGTGGCAGCAAGAAACTCTATACTTTTCTCTCTAAATTTCCTAAGAGTATTAATTCTTTGATTCTGGTTCATGTCTCCATGCATACCTTCTACATTATATCCTCTGGACTGCATTTTTTCTACTAACTCATCTACGCCTTTTTTTGTTTTGCAGAAAATGATTACACTTGATGGATCATCTATATCCAGGATTCTACATAAGGTTTCAAATCTGTCTTTTTGTTTTACTTCATAGTAGAACTGAGATACTGTAGATACTGTCATTGTGCTTCTTGCAATGGTAATGTGTTTTGCATCTGCTTTCATATATTTTCTTGAAAGTTTTTTGATTTCATTGGGCATGGTAGCAGAAAAAAGCATGGTTTGTCTTACTTCACTACAATTCTTTATGATATCTTCAATATCATCGATGAACCCCATGTTGAGCATCTCATCTGCCTCATCAAGAACAAGAAAGTGGATTTGACTCAAGTCTAGCAACTTTCTCCGAATAAGATCCAATACTCTTCCTGGTGTTCCAACAACAACATCCACGCCTTTTTTTAACGCAAAAATTTGCCTTTCAATAGGTTGCCCACCATAGACAGGAATAATATTAGCATTGGAGTATTTTCCAATTCGGTTTAATTCGTCATTTACCTGTATGGCTAATTCTCTAGTCGGTGTTAGAATGATACTATCAATCATTCGTCCTTTTGTCTTTACAAAACTATTTAAGATTGGTGCCCCAAAAGCGAGGGTCTTGCCTGTGCCTGTTTGGGCTTGTCCAATTGCATCATGCCCATCTAAAAGGATAGGTATTATTTCTGATTGAATATGAGAGGGTTCCTCAAATCCCATATCATCTATCGCTTTCATAATATTTTCTTTTAGTCCTAAACTTGTGAATTTTACATCTTCCATTAAATACCTTCTTTCAATCTTCTTTTAATATAAATTATTTCCAAAAATAAAAACCCTATGAGAACAAATTCTAATAGGGTTATTTGTGCGTGCTAGAATTATCTTCTAAAACCTCTATCGCTGTTACGAGCCTGCTTTTTTGCTTTTCTACATTCTGGACATCTTTGAGGTTCATTTTCAAAACCTTTTTCCTTATAGAAAGCTTGCTCCCCTTCAGTAAAAATAAATTCTTTTCCACAGTCTTTGCATTCCATCGTTTTGTCTGCCATTAAAACACTTCTCCTTTTTACTCTATCCTAAGATTAAGATTCAACCGAATCACATCTTCATAAAAGCAAAAAATGTATTCAGTCGTTAATACCTACCCTATGTAAATAAATCGATTAAGTATAACATCTCTGTTAATATTTTGCAATATCATTTAATAAATATTCCATTTTTTAAAATCTTTTTTAAAAAAACATCTTGATTTGAACTATTTAGATAATTTTTGGCACTACTTGAGTGAGTATCCTAAGTTTTCCAGGCACATTTTGAATATGTAAAGGGAAAACCGGACCTTCTTCCCCATCTAAATCTGTGCCCATACAATCATTACAGTCAACTGATAATTTGTCTGTTTGAAAATAAATAACATATGAACTGTTGAGGTGTTCCCCATTAAAAACTTTAATAAGCAAAGACATTAATTCATATAATGGGCATTTTTTAAAAATATAAACATCCAATAGGCCATCATCAATAGAGGAAAAAGGTGCAATTTTTTTAAATCCTCCTGCTGATTTTCCATTCATAATTAACATAAAATAAATCTCACCCAAAAAATTTATTGTTTCACTTTTAACTGAAACATTTAAGGCCTTCATGTTTGGAAGTTCTTCCAGTCCTTTGATATAATATGCCAAGATACCTAAATTATTTTTCGCCTTGTTATCTGTTTTTTGGCTAACATCAATAATAAATCCCAGACTTGCTACATTAATAAAATATCTATTATTAACGCACCCTACATCACTAACGATGTAATTTTCACTCAATGCAATTTTTGTCATCTCTTCAATTGTTTTAGGCAAATTGAGATTCTGCGCAAAATCATTGGCAGTCCCTACTGGGAAAATCCCTAAAGGTATGTCTATGCTGTTTTTAATAAGACTGTTAATCGTCTGATGAATGGTGCCATCCCCACCTGCAACCAGTATTCTATTGTATGAATTATTGTTTATGTTTGAAATCATTTCATCTAAATCGTCATCCATACGATAGGGTATAATTTGATAATTCTTTTCTTGAAATTTATTAATAATATAATCTAAATTATTCTTAAATGTTTTGTTCCCTGAGAAGGGATTATAAATCAGCAGTACTTTCATGAAAACCTCCTGCTATATTCTTCCAACTATATATAGTATAGCATTTTATAGTTATTATTAAACATTTAGCAAGGAACTCCCAAGTCTTCATCTCTTATGGAGATTTACTTCATAAGAATTTCTTCATATACACCAACCAGCCCATCTCCATAAGCTATATGAATATCTCGCGATTTTCCGTATTGATCCCTCATATTGAAAACAAATCGATCCCTTGCAAACCCCGTATATTCGTAGGTAATAGAATTCATATCATAGTGATTATTAAACTCCTTTATGAGCTCTTCAGCTTCTGCACGAAAGTAATCAGGTCCTCCGTCAATGGATAAGAATGCTGACAGCTCACCAGAATCTCCCTTTTTTAAATATTTCAAATAGTAATCAACTGTCTTTTCTGCATATGGAAAGTATTTTATAAAAATATGGTTGTATGTGGTTTTTGTTTCATTCTCCATCATGTCATATTTTACAGTTAAGCTTGTGCTACGTTTTTCATTATCTTTTTCTCCAATGATTTTAAAATAGTACTCTTCACATGTTGGATTATCTGAGTCTACAGCCTCAATTCTCAAAGTATCTAAATTGTAAAAATTCTCAAAACATAAGATAATTTTCTCTATTTCATTAATTTCATAATTATAATCATTCTTCAACATTGAATACAATGAGCTTTTATCTTTTGTTTTCAACGCTTTAATAAGTGCTTCTGCGTCCAATGCTCCTGTTTCAGAATTTATTTCAATTAAAGAATCCTGTTCCAAAACATTGTGTCCATTAGTTTTATCTTTACATCCATAAAAAACAAATCCAATGGAGCAAACTAAAATCAATAACATAACATGCATTATTCTTCTTTTCATAGTTCCCCCTAAAGGTTTACGTGAAAACCTTCTTAGCTCAAAGATAAATCATAATTCTTAACCAAAGTCGAATTGTATTTACTTTCATCATTTTTGACTTTTCTGTAATGAGATTATACTATATAAATGAATCGATGAATAGTTCTCCCAGACTCTTTTTCGAGAAGTATTTCACTAAAAAGCTAAGAGGTAATGGAATATGTTTTCAGATAATAAGCAATACAATGCCATAGGGTCTTATCTAAAGAGTCAATTTGGGTGCAAGATTATTAAACTCTCTTTGGATGGTGGTTTCACATGTCCAAACAGAGATGGCACTTTAAGCAATGATGGTTGTATTTTTTGTTCCCATAAAGGATCCGGTGATTTTACAGTGCCAAGAGATATCCATGTGCAAAAACAGCTGGATTCTCAAATTGAACGATTAACACCTAAGTGGCCATCAGGAAAATATATTGCTTATTTTCAAAGCTATACCAACACTTACGCGGATATAGATACCTTGAGACAATTGTTTTATGAGTCTTTATCTCACCCTCATGTAATTGGATTAGCCATTGCAACAAGACCGGATTGCCTTTCTGAAGAAATTCTTGAATTGCTCTGTGAATTAAATCAAAAAACAACTCTTTGGATTGAATTGGGTCTACAAACGATTCATGAAAAAACAGCACAGCTCATAAACCGCCAATATCCCATAGAAACTTTTGACAAAACCCTTGAACAACTGAATAAAAGGCAAATCAAAACAGTTGTTCATCTTATTTTTGGACTTCCTAATGAAACAAGAAATGAAATATTACAATCTGTACAGTATATCGCTTCTAAAGATATCTTCGGAGTAAAAATCCACCTTCTTCATGTGCTAAAAGATACACCCCTAAGTCAAATGTATGATCAAGGGAAAGTAAGCACCCTGGAAAAGGATGTGTATATAAATCTCGTGGTAGATGCTTTGGAACTTCTCCCCCCTGAAATAACCATCCATCGACTTACAGGAGATGCTCCCAGAAATTTACTCATAGCGCCAAGATGGAGCACAGATAAAAAGAGCGTTTTGAATGGTATAGATGCTGAGTTGAAAAGAAGAGGGAGCTGGCAAGGCATAAAGCAATTAAGAATTAATAATGAATAATTAAGAATTAAGGAAATAAGTATTTCCCTAAGAAAATACTTTATTGTCTATTCTACTATATTTACCAAAGTGGCTTGGTTAACGACGTCGGAGGGGGCGTAGTTGATGGTGTAATGATCTATCTCAACGATGGCAGAGGAAGATACTGTGTCTCCAAAGTTTTCATTGTACATCGCTATAGCCTTTTCATAATCATCAAATACAAACCATATATATCTTTCATCAATATCCGCCTTGGGAAATAATCTGCTGCTTCCTTCGTCAGGAATAAAATAGATCGCATCTCCAAGAAATTCATCTGTCACATTATAAATAGAACCCCTTGCAGCAACCTTTCCATCAAAATTAGCTGTCACCGTATTTAAATTATTTTCCAAAGAAGTAGCTGTGATAGAGATCACCTTCATATCTCCAACTATATCTCCTTCTTGGGTTGTAAAAGGATCAAAAACATTGCTCTTGTTTACATCATTTTCCAACTCCTCCAGGTTATTTATAGCATCATCAGGCATTCCTGTATCCGAAGATTGACACCCCACACCCATCAATAAAACCACTAAAATAATCCCCATCACTAATTTATTTTTCATTATCATCCGTTCCCTCATGCAAAAACTCTTAAATCTACCAATACCCCTTAGACGTTTTTATATTCCCTATGTTCCAAGGGAGAATCTATATACATTAAAGAAGATTTTGCTTAAGCAAAATCATCCTCAACTGTTATCTGTTATCTATTATCTGTTATCTTTTTTATTATTCCCCTAATCTTCCGTCATTATAGTGTTTTCTACATAGAGAAATATACATTTCATTACCGCCTACTTGAATCTGTTCCCCTGACTTTACCAATTTGTCATCTACGATACGGGCAACCATTGTTGCTTTTTTTCCACACCAACAAATTGTTTTTATTTCCTCTATTTTATCTGAATACACTAAAAGGGCATAGGATCCTTCAAAAAGCTCATTTCGAAAGTCATTTTTTAATCCATAACATAAAACAGGAACATCACAGCTATCCACTATCTCGGATAGTTCCTCAACATGGTGTCTTTTCAAAAATTGGCATTCATCTACAAGCACACAATCTATTGGTTTTTCTTTATGCTTTTTTAAGAATAGTTCCAAGATATTTGTATCATCCTCTACTATTTCTGCGTCACGAGATACGCCGATTCTTGATGTGACTTTTCCAGTTCCATATCTGTCATCTACAGAAGAAGTCATCACAAGAACATTTTTCCCGCGTTCTTCATAGTTGTGCGCTACTTTTATGACTTCAATGGATTTTCCTGCATTCATGGTGCTGTATCTAAAATATAACTGAGCCATCCGTAACAACCATCCTATCTTGTTTTATTAACTCAACTTTCCCATCTCATAAAAGCACTCCTTGAATTGTAATTTCAATGTTGAAAGAGATGTTTAATGTATTTATTTTTGTTTTGCACTAGTTTGAAGCCCTAAC
>JADQBM010000008.1 GCA_016278615.1 Clostridia bacterium
ATGTTCAGAATTTTGCAAAAACTCCCTTGCATTTTTTGTATTCTTTTGTTACAATATATCTAAGCAAAGTATTTTGCTATAAAAAAGCTAAAATAACTTAGCAGAAAGAGGTGATTCCCCTTAAAGATTAAGTTGAAAACTAATTGAAAGAGGGTGGTCCCACCAAAATTATGAGCGATAACATTGAAAATTATTAGAGCCAATCCAATTAATAGTATTATTGGATTGGCTCGATTATTTTTTGTGATCTATTCACCTAAAATATCCCTAAGCATAGCAATTTCCTCTCCATGTTCCTTTGTTTCAAGAGGTGTTTCCAGAATAAAAGGAAGCATTTTTAACTTAGGGTGAGAAACAAATTTAACGATTGACTCTAGCCCTATGGTGCCCTGACCTATTCTCGCATGTCTATCTTTTTTACTATTAAAAGGATACATGCTATCGTTGAGATGGATTGCTTTAATGCGATGAACCCCTACAAGCTGATCCAATTCCTCTAAAACGCCCTCTAAGTTATTTACAATATCATAACCTGCACTATAAAGATGACAAGTATCCAGACAAATACCCATTTTTTCTGAAAGATCAATTTTATCAATAATATCCTTTAAATCCTCAAAGGTTTGCCCTATCTCGCTACCCTTACCCGACATTGTTTCTAATAAAACAGTGGTTTTTACATCTTCGGTCAATGATTCATTTATAATATTCGCAATTTGGGTGATTCCTTGTTCACGACCTTGTCCTGTATGACTTCCGGGATGAAAATTGTAGAGATTAGATGGTATTCTTTTGAGTCTTTCTAAGTCATCTTGTAAAATCATTTTTGCAAATTCAAGAGTTCTGGGATTCGCCGAAGCCATATTTAATGTATAAGGCGAATGCACCATGATGTCTCCAAAATTATTTTTTATTAAAATATTTCTCAATGCGTCTAAATCGGATTGAATCAATTTCCTTGCCGTTCCACCTCTAGGATTTCTGGAAAAAAACTGAAAAGTATTTGCATTAATTCTTACTGCTGTTTCTCCCATTTTTCTAAATCCATTGGAAGTAGATAAATGGCATCCAAGTATATACATAGACTTCTCCTCTTATTTATCCTGGTAAAAACAATTTCCCCCAATAAACTCTTTTATAATGGAATTATTTAATATGGCATTTTCGTTTTCTATTGACAGAAAATAACTGAGAAATTTTAGTAAACGTCTTGCTTCAAAGTATTCTTTGTCATCTTTATTTATTTCTTTTAATAATGGCTCTGCATACTTCTTTAGTACTGCTAATTCATATACCAATGCAGAATTAAACATAACATCGGATTCTTCTTGAAAAGGAAATATATTTGTTTCTTCTCCCTTCCTCACTGCTGGCCATAATTGAAGAGTGGTTTTTGCAGAATGCCCTCTGAATTGGCTGTCTCGGACAATTCGCCTGATTAACCTTGAATCTGTTGTAGGTATTCGATTATGATCATCAATGTTCAACTGAGTTAATGCACTGATATATATTCTGAATTTATCCTTCTCAGGAATCTCATGAGTCAAACTACTATTTAACCCATGAATTCCCTCAATAATAATAGGCTGATTTGAAGAGACTTTTAGAATTTTTTTGCCAAATCCCTTTTTACCTTTTATGAAGTCAAAAATTGGAATATCTACTTCTTTTCCTTCAATGAGGTCTTTTAATTGTGTATTAAACAATTCTAAATCCAGAGCCTTTAAAGACTCAAAATCAAAATCACCATTTTCATCTTTGGGCGTTTGATCTCTTTCCACAAAGTAATCATCTGTAGAAAAAGCAATGGGATCTAAACCGTTAACTTTTAATTGGATGGACAATCTTTGTGCGAAAGTGGTTTTCCCCGAAGATGAAGGCCCTGCTATTAATATAATTCTTTTGTTTTCCTTCGTGATCTTATCGGCTATATACGCAATTTTTTTCTCATGGAGTGCTTCAGCAATTCTTATGACCTCCTCATAAGTATCTGTCTCAATTCGTTCATTCAAATCTGATACATAGGGGAGCTTCATCAGGTGCCCCCAATTCTCTGTTTCCTTAAATATCTCTGCAAGTTTCTTCTGCTCAAAATACTCTGGCAGGCCATGAGGGTTGTTCTTTTGGGGAAATCTCAAAAGAACACCTGGCTTATGGTATTTAAGATCAAAAATATCGATATACCCTGTACTGGGAACCATATGCCCATAAAAATAGTTTTTTATCCCGCCACAAGTATAAATGACAATCTCATCTTTTTCTCGGAACTTCAGAAGTTTCACCTTTGATTCCATGTTTTGCTCTTTAAAAATAGTCATTGCCTCGCTTTTTGATATTCGTTCCTTTATAAAAGGAATGTCCTGCTGGATGATTTCTTGCATTCTCACTTTAATATCCATGACATCACTTTCATTTATCTCTCTGGAATATTTTATTTCGCAATACAATCCTTTGCTTAAAGAATGCTCTATGGTCACATAGCAATCTCCCAGGATCTCTCTTGCTGCTTTTATGAAAATAAAACTCAAACCTCTTTGATAAATTCTATTACCATCTATATCGGATAAATCAAGAAACTCTATCTGACAATCCTCGCATAGCGCATGAGTCAATTCCTTGATACTGTTGTTAACCTTTGCAGCAACATTCCTATGTTTAAATGCCATATTTTGTACTGGCATCAGGTCTTGTATAAGTGTCCCTGATTTAACCTTTTTTTCAGAATAGTGGTGATCCGTTTTTATTTTAATATTAAGCAAATCTCCATTCATATTATCACCCTTTCGATTCTTATCTTAATACCCTATTATACCAGAATATCAAGCTCAGAAATACACAAACTGCCTTTTCTATAAAAAAGGTGGCTTCCGCCACTCCGCTATGGAACCCTATGGTTCCCTTCGGCGACTGCTATCACAGTCTGAGCACCCTCCTTTACCGGCAAAGGGGATTCCCCTCTGCACTTCCCCCTTTTTTATATAACAGAAAATCGATATTTCCTATTATATAAAAAAAGGATGCCTTTCGTAATAGAAAGGCATCTCTTGATTTTGAAAACAGTTAAGTTAAGATATAAAGAAGATCCTTAACTGAAATGCCCAGGCTTTGATATGGCACTTAGAGCATCTCCTGCTTCATCTACATAAATATTTTTTCTTGCAATGTCGGCCATTGCAAGCATTCCAACAAGTCTATTGTTGTCCACTACAGGAAGTCTTCTAATCTGATTTTTTGCCATAAGATTAGCTGCCTCATGTGCATTGGTGTTGGAATCTACATAGACTACATTGGTACTCATGATATCCCGTGCAGTCATGCTTGGAGTGCCAGCAGATACAGCTCTTAAAACAATGTCCCTATCTGTCACAATTCCAACTGCTTCTCCGTTATCATTACAGACTGGAATAGAACCTATATCATGTTGTTTCATATATTGTGCAATTTCTTCCATGGGCGTTTCCGGTCTAACATATTGAACATTACTTGACATTAAATCTTTTACTTTCATCCGTTAATTTTCCTCCTAAAATATTTTTCATCTTTTAGGTTGTGCAATTTTAGGAGAAATAGTCATAATATTTCTTTTTTTTCTGGATTTTTCAACTCAAAATCAATCTCGCGATTGGGTATGTTAACGCCAATGACTTTTATGGTCACTTCTTCTCCTAAAGAAAAAATCCTCTTGGTTCTTTCTCCAATAAGCTGATACTTTTCTTTCTCATAAATGTAATAATCGTCATCAATACTACTGATTCTTACCAAACCCTCAATTGTGTTTTCAAGTTCCACAAATATTCCAAAGGATGTAACACCACTGATAATCCCTGTATGGATTTCTCCTATATGGTTGGACATATACTCTGCTTTCTTTAAATCTTCAACTTCTCTTTCAATACCCTCAGCAATTTTTTCTGCCTCAGATGATCTCTTGGAAGCAATTTCAACAAAGGCCTTCAATTTCTTAGCTCTTTTTTCGTTAAGATGCCCTTTTTCAATGGTTTCCTTAATAATACGATGAATGGTTAAATCTGGATATCTTCTTATGGGAGATGTAAAATGACAGTAATAATCTGCTGCCAGGCCAAAATGTCCATAACAATGTGGCGAATAAGATGCTTTCTTTAATGAACGAAGCATAACGGTGCTAATCACATTTTCTTCTCTTTTTCCTTTAATTTGTCTTGTAATATCTTGTAGCGTCTTGGGACGAACTTCATCATTAGCGCCTTTTAAAACATATCCAAAATTATAGATAAACTTTTTAAACTCATTGATTTTATCTATATCCGGCTCCTCATGGACTCTATAGACAAAAGGAATTTCCATCCAGTGAAAATGCTCTGCAATGGTCTCATTGGCTTTTAACATAAATTCTTCTATAATCCTATTAGCTGTTCTTCTTTCCGCAGTCTCGACTTTTGTGGGGATACCCTTCTCATTTAAATGAATGAACGCTTCGTCAAAATCAAAGTCAATACTCCCCCTCTCATCTCTGTGTTTATTGAGTATTTTCGCAAGCTCATGCATGCGTAATAAATCCTGGTAAATGCCTTCATATTTTTTAATGAGTTCCTCATCTTTGTCCTCTAAAATATCAGAGACATCCGTATAAGTCATTCGTTCCTTAGAATTAATGATGCTATTAAAAATATTATGGGCGACCACTTTTCCTGAAGGGTCTATTTCCATTTCTATTGAAAGTGTGAGCCTGTCCGTTCTTGGATTTAGACTGCAGACACCATTTGATAAGTTTTCAGGCAGCATTGGCAAAACTTTATTAATTAAATAAACACTACAGCCCCTTTTAAGCGCTTCCTTATCTAATTCACCATTTTCTTTTACGTAAAAACTTACATCTGCTATATGCACACCCAAAAGATAATTTCCATTATTGAGCTTTTCTACAGAAACAGCATCATCTAAATCTTTTGCATCAGCCCCATCAATTGTGATAATACTTTTATCTCTATAGTCAGCACGTTTTTCTATCTCTTCTTGTGGTATCTCCAAAGGAATACGATCTGCTTCTTCCCGAACTTTAAGCGGAAATACTTCAGAAAGCTTATGCTGGCGAATAATTCCTGCAATATCTGTTCCTGCTTCATCTTTTTTCCCTAATATCTCTATTATTTTGCCCTCTGGACTTCTCCTTTTTTCCGGCCATACCAATATTTGCGCAACAACCTTATCTCCTGTTTTAGCGCCATTAATCCCTTCTTGAGAGATGAAAATATCTGTGCCTAATTTAGAATCATTGGGTACAACAAATCCAAAGTTGTTACCATTTTCAAAATTTCCTACTACTTCATAATTTTCTCTTTTAATAACTTTTATGATTTCTCCTTCTCTTTTTTTGTCACCCTCTTTTTCATATAATAATCTTACTGCCACTTTATCGTTATTCATGGCTCCGTTCATTTCACCAGATGCAATATAGACATCACCTTTACTATCGCTTTCAGGTAAAACAAACCCAAAACCCTTTCTATGCATTTTTAGAATGCCAACTACAAGATTTATTCTGTTTGGCAAAACATATTTCTTTTTCTTTGTCTTAAATATGATGCCATCATTCTCCATTTCATCCAGCTGTTTAAGAAAAACCCCTGTTTTGCTTCTTTCAACACTAAGGTGCTTTAATATGGCTTCATCTGTCATAGGGCTATAATCTTTATTACTAAGGACCTCTATAATACTTTTATTTATCTCCATCTTTATATCTGTCTTTATATCCATCTTTTACCTCCATCTTTATTTTATAGTTTATTCTTTCCTTATTTTGTAATTATATCATAACTCTTTAATAATTTAAGAACATTAGGTCTCCTTTGGACGTAAAAAAACATTCTGCCAGAAGCAGAATGCTTTTAAATTTTTTCTTCTAAATTTTTTTAGTCTAGTACTTCTATTGACTGAATAATATTTTGTCCTTGATCGTTGACCTCATAAGTGATACGAACGTTTTTCCCATCAAGCTCATCATCTGGCATTGCAACATCTTCATTGATTCTTATAGCATAAGGGGCATCATTTGCAACGACCTCAAAACTATTGTTATCAATCCAGCCCGTAAAGGTACCTTCAATGGTCTGTTCATCGATATTATCTTCTATGTTTTCATCATCATTAGGCGCTACTGGATCTTCACCCTCAATAGGATCTACTGGATCATCAATAGTCCCATCATCAGGAGTTCCAGCACATCCAAATGAAACCAAAGAAAAAATAAGTAAAAATACAAGTAACATGGTTATTTTTTTCATGTTTAATCTCAACTCCTTTCACACTCTATTATTTCATGTTTTGGACTTTTTAAACAAAAAAATATAATATATTTTTGTTTATTATCTCTTTAGACTAAGACTTCAAGTGTTTTGTTCCATCATTTAAAGGAAAATAAAGAAAAAACACCCATTCAGATGGGCGTCTTTTCCGAATTATTAATGTACCTTACCTTCTTCTCCCCCATTAATTCTTAAGAAAAGCACAATAATAATTCTTTTATAAAACTCATAAATTGAATGATAGCTCTTTTAAAAAAGGCCTCCATTTATAAATAACGGACCAAAGACTACAGCAACAATTGTCATTAACTTTATCAATATGTTAATAGAAGGCCCTGATGTATCTTTAAAGGGATCTCCTACTGTATCTCCAACAACTGCCGCCTTATGCGCTTCGCTTCCTTTTCCTCCATGGTTGCCTTCTTCAATATATTTCTTTGCATTATCCCATGCACCACCGGCATTTGCCATCATAATTGCAAGCAATACACCTGATACAAGGGCCCCTGCTAATAAACCTCCTAAGGCTTCCGGTCCAAGAATAAATCCCATAGCAATAGGCGCAACAACTGCCATAATACCTGGAATTAGCATTTCTTTTAGCGCTGCTGCAGTACTGATATCAACACATTTTGCATATTCTGGTTTGCCTGTACCTTCCATGATTCCTGGAATCTCTTTAAATTGTCTTCTGACTTCTTCAATCATTTGATTTGCAGCTCGTCCCACGGCATCCATTGTAAGGGCCGAAAACAAGAAGGGAAGCATTCCACCAATGAAAAGGCCTACAACAACTTTAGGATTAAGAATATCGATAGTAGCCAACCCAACAACCTGTGAATAGGATGCGAAAAGAGCAAGAGCCGTTAAAGCAGCTGAGCCAATTGCAAATCCTTTTCCTATGGCAGCTGTTGTATTCCCTACTGAATCCAACTTATCTGTAATCTGTCTTACTTCCTTTGGAAGTTCCGCCATCTCGGCGATTCCACCTGCATTATCAGCAATAGGACCATAGGCATCCACAGCTACTGTAATGCCCGCAGTTGATAACATACCAACCGCAGCCAGAGCGATCCCATATAAGCCTTCCAATTTGAATGCAATCAAGATAGCTGTAGCAATCAATATAACCGGCCATGCTGTTGAAATCATACCAACACCTAGTCCACTAATAATGGTTGTAGCAGGTCCTGTTTCAGATTGTTTGGCAATTTTTTTCACATATTTGAAATCACCAGAAGTATATATTTCTGTAATCTTTCCAATAAGTATTCCAACGATTAATCCCGCTATTACAGCATAGAAAGGATTCAAATCACCGAAGAAGTATCTACTCAGAAAAAATGTAGCAATTATTACAATGAGCCCACTCACATAAGTACCTCTATGTAAAGCATTGGCTGGGTTGGTATTCTCGTCACCTTTTACAAATAAAGTTCCAATAATAGAAGCAATAATACCAACAGCTGCAAGTAAGAGGGGGAAGACAGATCCATTTAAGGGATCTATATTGGGAAGCATCACGGCAAGGGTAATAGCAGAGACAATTGAACCAACATAAGATTCAAATAAGTCAGCACCCATTCCTGCTACATCTCCAACATTATCTCCAACGTTATCTGCTATAACTGCAGGGTTCCTTGGATCATCTTCAGGGATTCCTGCTTCAACTTTTCCCACAAGGTCTGCACCTACGTCAGCAGCTTTTGTATAGATACCACCACCAACTCGTCCAAAAAGAGCAATTGAAGAAGCCCCTAAACTAAAACCTGTGATAATAGCTACTTTGTTTACTCCAAGGAGAATAAACAGCCCTCCGATTCCCAGAAGACCAAGGCCTACTACTGACATTCCCATGACCGCCCCGCCTTTAAAGGAGACGCTTAAAGCTTTATTCATGCCACCTTCTCTGGCCGCATTGGCAGTTCGAACATTTGCCTTGGTGGCAACTCTCATTCCGAAATAACCGGCTAATACTGAAAAAATTGCGCCTACAAGAAAGGTTCCTGCTGTTTCCCAGTTAATTCCAAATCCAAGGACTACAAATAATACCGCTGAAAAAATAACAAGAGCCTTATATTCTCTTGTCAGAAACGCCATTGCACCTTCTCTTATATAGGATGCTATTTCTTTCATTCTATCTGTGCCTTCTTCTACTGTGTTAATGTACCTTGCAAGAAGATAAGCAAAGACAAGTGCTACAATCCCTGCAATAGGTGCAAATATCTCGTAACCCATTTTTATACTGCCTCCTTATTCTTTTGTATTGTTTGATTCATGATTGATCTCTCTCAAAAAAACGCATTACTTTTACTCTATTGTTACTAATAATAATGAACAAATAATAAATAATACTGCGCCAACAGTAGTAATTTTACTTAAAAGTGCTTCATAACCTCTTCCTTTTTTCTTACCAAACAATTGTTCTGCTCCACCGCCAATGGACCCAGATAATCCAGCACTTTTTCCTGACTGCATTAAAATACTTGTTATGAGAATAATGGATGCCACTACTTGAAAAACCATTAAAGCGATTCTCATCTTTACACCTCCTAATCATTCAATTATAATGAAATAATTAACTCTATTTTTTCTTTAAATCACTATTAATATAAGTAATTTGCGTCTTAAAGTCAACAGAAAGATTTTATCATATGTCATATTTAAAATCAATGGATATAGAAATTAATTAAATATTTGGGAATATTCAATCTATACTGATTATTCTATACCATCTTACTCTTATTTATCAATACAAACAAAAAACAATACGAAAAGAACTGCTGAGGCTATAAGTAAGTAACATTTTCAACTTTGCTTTATGAGTGATAAAGGCCGAAAGCATAGGCTTTCGGCTTATAATTTTGTTTCATAGTTGAAACGAGTTTACTTCAAGTTGTAAAAAGCAGTTGAACCTGCATACTGGCCTGTATAATCCAACATTTCTTCAATTCGCATTAATTGATTGTATTTAGCCACTCTATCTGTTCTGGAAGGGGCACCCGTCTTAATCTGTCCTGCATTTGTGGCAACGACTAAATCTGAAATCGTAACATCTTCTGTTTCTCCAGAACGATGAGATATAACCGCTGTATACCCCGCTCGCTTGGCCATTTCAATAGTGTCCAAGGTTTCAGTTAGTGTTCCAATTTGATTTACTTTTATCAAGATGGAATTAGCAACTCCCATATCGATGCCCTTTGAAAGCCTTATGGTGTTGGTCACAAATAGATCATCCCCCACCAATTGAATCTTTTTACCAAGCCTGTCAGTCAATAGTTTCCAACCTGCCCAATCATCTTCTGCAAGGCCATCTTCAATGGATATAATGGGATACTTTTCCACAAGCATCTCATAGTAATCCACCATCTCCTGAGAAGTCTTTTCAGCACCATCTAAATGATACTTTTTAGATTTTTCATCGAAGAACTCTGTTGCTGCAGGATCCATTGCAATCTTTACATCACTGTCTGGATCATAACCGGCTTTTTTAATCGCTTCAATAATAATCTGGATTGCTTCTTCATTAGATGAAAGGCTTGGCGCAAATCCACCTTCATCCCCCACTGCTGTATTGAGGCCTTTTTCTTTTAAAACTTTCTTCAAATTATGAAAGATTTCTGAACCAATTCGTACAGCTTCTCTAAAATTTTCAGCTCCTATGGGTACAATCATGAATTCTTGAATATCTACATTGTTATCGGCATGTTTCCCACCATTTAATATATTCATCATGGGTGTTGGCAAGATTTTACCGTTTACCCCTCCAATATACTGAAACAATGGAAGGCCTAAAGATTCAGCAGCCGCATGAGCCACTGCCATTGAAACACCTAGTATTGCATTGGCTCCAAGTTTTTCTTTGTTGTCGGTATCATCCAATTCAATCATAACCGTATCGATTGCTATTTGATCCAGTGCATTCATTCCCTCAATTTCTGGCGCAATTATTTCATTTACATTTTCGACTGCCGTTAACACACCTTTTCCTAAGTATCGTTCTTCATCTTCATCCCGTAATTCAACTGCTTCAAAAGCACCTGTAGATGCACCTGATGGTACTGCTGCTCTTCCCATACTTCCATCTTCAAGGTAGACTTCCACTTCAATTGTGGGATTCCCTCTGGAATCCAATATTTCTCTTGCAAATATCTCTTCAATATAAGTCGACATTGCTTCTTTCACCTCCATTAAAAGTTAACAATTTCTATAAAATCTTCTGGTTTGAGGCTTGCGCCTCCTACCAAGGCACCATCTATATCTTCTTGATTCATAATCTTAGAAGCATTGTCAGGTTTGACGCTCCCGCCATATTGTATCCTTAATTCTTCGGAAACCTCATCGTTATAAAGTTCTTTAACAATTCTTCTGATAAGTGCAATGGTCTCATTTGCTTGTTCAGGCGTCGCCGTTTTTCCAGTTCCTATTGCCCAAATCGGTTCATAGGCTATGACCAAACGGGATATTTGCTCCTCATTTAAATCTTTTAAATCCAAGGTTACTTGCTTTCTTACAACATCCTCAGTCTTATGCGCTTCTCGTTCTTCAAGGGTTTCGCCTACACATAAGATGGGTGCAATGTGATGATTAAATGCAGCGTGCAATTTTTTATTGACACTTTCATCTGTCTCAGCAAAATATTGTCTTCGTTCAGAATGCCCAACGATACAATAATCCACCTGGATTTCTTTCAGCATAAAAGGTGATATTTCTCCGGTAAAAGCACCTTTATCCTCATAATGCATATTTTGAGCGCCTATTTTGATTTTAGTACCATTCACAGCCTCTTTAGCTGCCCAAAGCTGAGTAAAGGGCACACATAGTATTACTTCTACATCCGTTTCACCCATTAACTGATTGAATTTCTTTATAAAATCCAAAGCTTCTGAAGTTGTCTTATGCATTTTCCAATTTCCCGCAATAATAGGTTTCCTCATTTTTTCCTCCTTAATACTATATTAATGATCATCCAAAGCAGCAACTCCTGGCAACTCTTTTCCCTCAAGGAATTCTAAAGAGGCGCCTCCGCCTGTGGAAATATGTGTCATCTTAGATGCAAATCCCATTTGTTCTACTGCAGCTGCACTGTCACCGCCTCCGATGATGGTAAGCGCATCACTATCTGATAACGCCCATGCGATGCCTTCAGTTCCTTTAGCAAAATTAGACATTTCGAACACACCCATAGGACCATTCCATATAATGGTCCTTGATTGAGAAATCTCTTTGGAAAATATTTCAATGGTCTTCTTTCCAATATCGAGACCCATCCAACCTGATGGAATTTCATCTTTTTTTACACACTTATATTCTGTATCATTTTTAAACTCTTTTGCTACTACTACATCTTCAGGAAGCAGTAACTTTACATTTTTTTTCTTGGCTTCTTCCAATAAAGACTTAGCTAATTCAACTTTATCTTCTTCTAGTATGGATTTTCCCACTTCATAACCTTGAGCTTTCAAGAAGGTGAATGCCATCCCCCCTCCAATAATAAGGGTGTCGACTTTATGTAATAAATTTCGAATGACGCCTATCTTATCACTTACCTTAGCACCCCCAAGAATTGCCGTAAAGGGTCTTTGAGGATTATCTAAAGCACTTCCCATAATATCCAATTCTTTTTTTATAAGATATCCTGATACAGAAGGCAGATACTGTGCGATTCCAGCTGTCGATGCATGGGCTCTATGGGCTGACCCAAAAGCGTCATTTACAAATATGTCTCCTAATGATGCAAGCTCTTTAGAGAAATTTGGATCATTATCGGTTTCTTCTTTTCTAAAACGAACATTTTCAAGAAGTACGATTTCGCCTTCTTTCATATTAGCCACAACTTTTTTTGTCTTTTCCCCAACAATTAAATCATCTTCTGCAAAAATAATTTCTGTCTCTAATAATTGATTTAACTGCTTTGCAACAGGTTCTAAGCTATATTTTTTATCTACCGTTCCTTTAGGTCTGCCTAAATGAGACATGAGAATAATTTTAGCATGATGTTCCTGCAAGTATTTGATGGTTGGGAGAGCACTCCTTATTCTCATGTCATCTGTAATATTTTTATCTTCATCCATTGGTACATTAAAATCGCACCGTACCAGTACCCTTTTTCCATTAACAGAAATATCTTCAATACTCTTCTTCACAATAACACCCCTAACAAACATTTGTGATTTAGGATTTAAGATTTAAGATTGAATGAAGATTTTGCTTTGAACCAAAGCAAAATCCCCGATAATTCTTAATTCTTAATTTTTAATTCTTAATTCTTGAAGCCCTAGCTCAAATCTTCGATTTGATGTGCAGGTCTCATACAAGTGGAACTTTCTAATCTATGATTAGTTAAAGTTGCCATTCGCTCCGTGGAAACTCTCCAATCTTTGATTGGCTAAGAGTTTTTCAGTTAATTATTAATTATTAATTTATTTTATATGCCTTTTTCAATAACATAAGAAATAAGATCTGCAACTCTACAAGAATATGCCCATTCATTATCATACCAAGACATAATTTTCACCATATTGCCATCAATAACCATTGTTGAAAGGCCATCTACAATAGAGGATCTTGTGTCTTGTTTATAATCAACAGATACCAAAGGCTCTTCACTAAATCCCAGTATGCCTTTCAACTCATTATCTGCCGCTGCTTTGAGCGCAGAATTGAGTTCTTCTACTGTCGCACTTTTTTCCAATTCGCATACTAAGTCCACAACAGAAACGGTAGGAGAAGGTACTCTCATCGCTAAACCGTTCAACTTACCCTTTAACTGTGGGAGAACTAATGCTACAGCCTTTGCAGCTCCCGTTGTAGTTGGAATAATAGATTGGGCTGCGGCTCTTGCCCTTCTAAGGTCACTATGGGGCAAATCAAGAATTTTTTGATCATTTGTATAGGAATGAACCGTTGTCATAAGGCCCCGCTTAATACCGAATTTACTATCAATAACTTTAGCTAAAGGTGCAAGACAGTTTGTTGTACAGGAAGCATTAGAAATAACATGATGTGCTTTAGGATCATATTTTTCTTCATTGACACCCAATACGATTGTTATATCTTCTTCTTTTGCTGGGGCAGAAATAATAACCTTCTTTGCTCCAGCCTTTATATGCTTTTCAGCATCTGCTTTTTTTGTAAACAAGCCTGTAGACTCAAGAACAATTTCAACTCCCATCTCTTTCCACGGAAGATTTTCAGGATTTCTTTCAGATAAAATCTTGATTTCCTTTCCATTAACAACAATTGCCCCTTCTTTTGCTTCAACAGTCCCATTAAATTTACCATATACACTGTCATATTTAAGCAGATGTGCCAATGTATTAGGATCAGTCAAATCATTAATTGCAACAATTTCGTAATTTGACTTTTCAAGTGCTGCTTTAAATGCATTTCGTCCAATCCTTCCAAACCCATTAATTCCAACTTTTACACTCATAACATTTTCCTCCTTAAATTTATATGTATTACTTAGTTTTAAAACTTTAAGCTTTAACTAAGATAGCATCATCACAGCAAAAACTAATCTTCAAGAATCGACTTTGCCAAACCTTCATCAATAACCAATACCAAATTGGGATTTAATTTACTGACAGCTTTTATTGCCGTCGCTTTTTCTACTCCAGAAGCAACACAAATCACATGCTCCAGACCACTATACTGATCCAAAGTAATGCCTACAGTATTGACGACATCGACTATTTTTCCCTTTTTATCAAAATAATATCCAAATGCTTCTGCCACAGCGCCTTTTTCTTTAAGGAGTATTCTATGGTTTTCTTTAAGGTGACGTCGTTGGGACATTACATCTGCCCTCCCAATACCAAATACCAAAACATTAATTTTTTGAATGCCTTCTATGGTCTCTCTTATTTCCGGATATTCTTTTAGAGATTCCAGTAGCTCTTTAGAAAGATTCTCTGCAAGGTGAAGGAGTTTATATGAACAATTTAGCTTTTCTGCTAAACTTGCAGCAATATTATTGGCTTGTATCTCTACATCTTCTCCTAACCCACCTCTGGCAGGAACAATGGTAATGTTTTTATTTTTATGATTAGATTTTGGCATCTCTTTAACCGTCGCTGCCATTGTAGAACCGCCTGTAATGCCTATGGTCATATCCTCACAAATAATAGATTTAAGATATTCTGCAGCTTTTTTTCCAGTTTCCTGCAGTATCAGCATTTTATTATTGGTTTCGCGAAAAGATATGATTACTTTTTTAACAGACAAAACCGCTGCCAGTTCTTTTTGAGTATCATCCAGTGCTTTTAACTTATATACCCAAGGTTCGGCATCTTCCAATACTTTTCTGCCTTCATGGGTAATATACATGCCTTGATTATCTATATGTATCAATAATTTATCCTGTAAAAGCGCAGCTTCATTTCGAGCTGTTTTTTCTCCTATGCCAAGCAAAACCGATAGACTTCTTCTGCCAATGGGTTCATGAGAAGCAATGGTATTAAGAATTTCATATCTTCTGAAAAATACAGTCATCATCTCTGGAACTACTATTTTTTGAATTCTAAGAGCATCCTGAAGTAGTGATTCCATGTTTTTCCTCCATGGGACTAAAAAAGTCCTATATGTCAAAATAAGTCCCTCTCTATGAGTATATCATACTTCATTTCTAAATCAATAAAAATATTGTTATTAAATTCCTATTAATATATACCCTTTATTGATAAAAGCCTTAAAGGTAAAAATAACGCTTTATCTTTTAAGATAAAGCGTTAATATCTTCTCCGTTTGGACGAAGATGCGATATGCATCTCTTCTCTGTATTTTGCAATTGTTCTTCGTGATATCTCTATCTGCTTTTCATTAAGCATCTCAGTAATTTGCTGATCACTTAAGGGCTTCTTTTGGTCTTCTCCATCAACTAATTCTTTTATCATTGTCTTTATGCTTTCTGAAGCCACTCCCTGACCATGGGAATAGGATACTCCACTTGAGAAAAAGAATTTTATTTCAAATATGCCTCTGCCACATTGAAGATACTTCCCATTAATCGCCCTACTTACTGTAGATTCATGGATGCCTACTTCTTCAGCAACTTGTTTTAAAGTCATTGGCACGAGATATTTCTTTCCGTGTTCAAAAAAACCATATTGGTAATCCACAATGGTCTTCACCACATTGTAAATGGTTTGTCTTCGCTGCTCAATGCTTTTTATAAGCCACATAGCAGAATTGAGCTTACCCGTTAGATACTTCGAAATTTGTGATTCTTTCTCTGAATCCACAAGCATTCTTCTATAATACGAATTAATATAAAGCCGAGGCGCTGTTGTATCGTTGACATTAATAATATATTTGTCACCGACTTTTTCTAAATTCACATCGGGAACAATGTATTTGGTATCAGTATTGGAGCTGAATTGTCTTCCAGGCTTTGGTTCAAATTTTTTAATGATATCTGCATAGGACTGGACTTCTTCTACTGATATATTTAAAGATTTTGAAATGTTGTTTAATCTATTATCTGCTATATCATGAAGGTGATCACTTATAATCTTTTCAAGCTTTTTATCTTCAATTCTTTTATGTTTCATCTGAAGCAAAAGACATTCCTGTAAATTACGAGCCGCAATCCCTGAAGGATCAAAGCTTTGAATAACAGACAAGACCTCTTCCACCATTTGACTTTCCACTTTAAATCTTGCCGCTATTTCATCAATGGATACAGTTAAATATCCGTTGGAATCAAGGGCTTCAACAATATATCTTCCAATTTTTTTTATATATTTATTATCATCTGAAAATTGTAATTGAAACAGCAAATGCTCCGATAGCGTGATCTCATTTGAAACATATTGTTCATAAGACATTTCTTTAGACTCATCACGATATTCTCTTTGCTTATAACTGATATCATCATAATCTTTAAAATATTCTTTCCAATCTATCTCCCCAAGGTTATTTTCATCATATTGCTTTTCTTCTTCGTTTTCAGGTTGCTTTGACTCATCTGCTTGCTGTTTTTCAGAATTTTCTGTTAGTGTGCTTGTATCCAATACAGGATTTACCAACAACTGTTCATCAATAAAACTTTCTAATTCCTGCGTGTTAAATTGGAGTATCTGGATTGCTTGGATCAACTCCGGTGTCATAACAAGTTTCTGAATTTGTGAAATACTTAAATCGAATCCTAATCTCATATACTCACCACCTTCTAGTGAACTTGTTTCTTGAAACGAAACATGTGATTAGTTAATTATAACATAATTCTACACGATTCAGCAAAATGTTTTTTCAATATGGCATCACTTTTGCATTACATGTATAAAATATCTGTCATTTTATTCGATCCACATACTTTTCAGCCTCTACTGCAGCAATAGCACCATCAGAAACAGCTGTAACAACTTGCCTTAAAGGTTTATCACGAATATCTCCTGCTGCATACACACCCTTTACATTTGTAGCCATTCTCTCATCTGTGACAATATATCCAGAAGCATCTATTGCAATGATCTCTTTCAAAATTTCCGTATTAGGTGTATAACCAATTAGCACAAAAACACCTACAATACCATCCTCTGGATTTGCCTTATACTCCGTCAACTCTCCTGTTACAGTGTCTTTAAACACAACAGACTCTACCGCTCCGTCTCCTCGTATTTCTTCTACAACTGAATTAAATCTAAACTCTATTTTATCATTCTTAAATGCTTTATCTTGGATAGATTTTGCCGCTCTTAATTCATCTCTTCTATGCACAATCATCACTTTTCTTGCAAATCGCGTGAGAAAAATTGCCTCTTCCACAGCCGCATCTCCACCCCCAACAACAAATACTTCTAAGCCGGAATAAAAACTCCCATCACAAGTGGCGCAGTACGAGACACCTTGTCCAATATGTTCTTTCTCTCCCTTGCACCCTATGGTCTTAGGTACAGCTCCCGTTGCAATGATAATGGCTCTGGATTTATATTGTCCCAGGCTTCCTTCCACGCTCTTAATATCATCAATTATATCCATTTTAATAATTTCATCCGTTACAAACTCAGCACCAAACTCTTCAGCTTGCTGTTTCATTCTTTCAGAAAGAACTGGGCCTGTAGCATTTTCCATTGATCCCGGATAATTGTCTACTTCACTAGTAGTAAAAATCAATCCTCCCGGCACACCTTTTTCTATTATGAGGGTTTTCATTTTTGCTCTTGCAGCATAAATCCCTGCTGATAAACCTGCGGGTCCGGCACCCAATATAATCACATCATATATGTCCTTCATGTTATTTCTTCTCCTCCTTCATGTATATTGTTATTTATTATCATTATACCAAAAAAGCAGTCCGATAATCATCGAACTGCTTTTTATCTTTTATTTAGTTGTGTCAATAACATAATAAGCAATTTTTTCAGCATGGTCTGCAATTCTTTCCATATTTGTAATGGCATCTAAGAAAATAATCCCTGAACCCGTGGAGCAATTTTTTTTGTTTAATCGATCAATATGACTTGCCCTCAATTCTCTTTCAATTTTATCAATCTTTACTTCCCGAGAAAGAATTTTGCGAGCAAGATCCACATCACTTGTTTCCATAGCCTCTACAACCTGCCTACAAGATTTCATTACCTTATGATGCATCATCAATATCTCATCAACGGCTTGATCACTGAAAGGAAGATTATGTTCTATTCTGTATTCAGCAAGTTCAGCAATATTTTCAGCATGATCCCCAATTCGTTCTACATCACTAATAATCCCTAACATTAAATTCACTTTTTCATGCTGTGACGCAGATAGACTTTCATTGGTCAACTTAACTAAATATTCTTCAATGCTTCTTTGTTTAGCATTAATTACTTCTTCAACTTTTAATACTTTTTCAATTTTTTTCTCATTTTTTTCAATAACTGCATGAATACTTAAATCATAATTCTCCAAAGCAATATTAGCCATTCCTACGATTTCTTTAGTGACTTGACCCAATGCAATGCTCGCAGTTCCTAACATTCTATCATCAAGATAGGTGACATATTCATCTTCCTCATCTTCTTTAATGGGAATAATTTTGGTTGCCAACTTCACAAGATAATCTGAAAAGGGAAGTAAAAGTAGCGTATTGGTAATATTGAAAAAGGTATGAGCATTTGCCAACTGTCTTGCAACACTATTAGGAGACAAAGCAATGGCAACATAAGAAATAATATTCCTAAAAAATATAATAAAAATAATGGTTCCTATTATATTAAACAACATATGAATAGCTGCAGCTCTTTTCGCCGTTCTACTGGCACCAATACTTGAAATCAGAGCGGTAACACAAGTTCCGATATTGGTTCCAAAAATAATAGGCAATGCAATATCTAAAGTGATTAAACCTTCAAAAGCCATGGCAATTAAGATTCCAGTGGTTGCACTACTGCTTTGTACCACTGCAGTGAAGGCAAAACCAATAAATATAGCTGCCAAATAAGCTTTTATGGAGCTGGGGTCAAAAGATAGAATAATATTCTGAAAGGTTTCCATCTCTCTCAAAGGCTTCAAGGATTCCTTCATCAATTCCATACCCAAAAACAAAATACCAAAACCAATAAATATTTCTGCAACATTTCTTATTTTTCTGTTTTTAGAAAAAATCCAGACAGCAACTGCTATACCCACTACAGCAGGAGCCAACTCACTTAAATTTAATGAAACCATTTGCGCCGTAACAGTGGTACCAATATTAGCGCCCATAATAACGCCTGTCGCCTGTATCAAGGACATAATCCCCGCATTAACAAATCCTATAACCATAACCGTTGTGGCACTACTGCTTTGGATGACCATAGTTACAAAGGCGCCTACCATCATGCCAATGATTTTATTAGTGGTAAGGACTTCAATGGTTTTCTTTAATTTAGCACCTGCTGATTTTTGCAATCCATCTGCCATAATGGTCATGCCATAAATAAACAGCCCCAAACCTCCAATAATTCCAACTACTATTTCAATCTCCTCCTTCACTTTCAGAGTAATCCTATAAAACCTGTCTGTCTCAGGGCTTCATAAAGAATAATGTTAACTGAATTTGAAAGATTCAGTGATCTTTCTCCAGTTTCTTTATTCATAGGAATTCTTATATTCATTTCTGGGTGTGTAGCCAACAGCCATTTTGGAAGTCCGGCTGTTTCTTTCCCAAATAAAATAAAGCAGTCTTGATCATAGCATACATTGGTGTAAAGATTCTTGCCCCTTGTGGTAGAAAGAAACATCTTAGATTTTTTGTATTTCTCCAAAAAAACTTCAAGACTACTGTGAATCTCTAAATCAACATATTTCCAATAATCCAAGCCTGCCCGTTTAAGGTGCTTGTCCTCTATAGAAAAGCCCAAAGGCTCTACAAGATGTAGCCGTGTACCTGTAGCAGCACACGTTCTTGCGATATTTCCTGTATTAGGCGGTATCTCAGGTTCTACAAGCACAATCTGGAATGCCATCTCATCACCTTCTTAAACATCATTACCGAGTTATTATAACATCTTTTATTGTTTCTTTTTATAATTTTTTGTTATTTTTCGTTATTTTTTTATTTTTTATTATTTTTTCTAAAGACAAACCATTATCAGTGTAATATAATACTTTATATTCAGTAAAAGGAGGTTTTTTCATTGAAAAAAATTAACATAGGACTTTTAGGGTTAGGAAATGTCGGCACCGGTGTCTACAGCATCTTTCAAACCAATCACGACAAGATTAGCCTTTCAGCACAAAAAGAACTATCCATTAAAAAGATACTTGTTAACAATTTAAATAAAGACCGAGAGGTATCTGTATCACCCGATACTTTGACCACTTCAGCAAAAGACCTATTTAACGATCCGGAAATTGATATTATTGTAGAATTGCTTGGTGGCATTCATCCAGCTTACGATTACATAAAAGAAGCATTAAAAGCAAAAAAACACGTGGTAACAGCGAACAAAGCTGTAATTGCCACTTATGGAAGAGAATTAATACAAATTGCTATTGACAATCATGTAGCCCTAAGATATGAAGCAAGTGTTGGTGGCGGTATTCCCATTATCAATACTCTTTCAAAGCCTTTAAGTGTCAATCACTTTGAGGAAATGATAGGAATTGTAAACGGAACAACCAATTATATATTGACACAAATGACTGATTATGGCCTAGATTATGATGAAGTGCTAAAAGCTGCTCAAGATAAAGGTTTTGCTGAAGCCGATCCTACTTCAGATGTAGAAGGCGAAGATGCTGCCTATAAATTGTCCATCCTCATTTCCACTGCTTTTGGCATGGAAGTGCCACCCGCCAGCATTCCACGTGAGGGTATCACAAAAATTTCAAAAGATGATATTGAATACGCATCCCAATTTGGGTATAAGATAAAACTCCTTGCTACAGCAAAAAAATCAGATGATCATCTTGAATTTCACGTGCATCCTACTTTAGTTCCCAATACACATCCTCTTGCTTCTGTAAGCAATGAGTTTAATGCCCTGTTTTTAAAAGGAAACGCGGTAGACGAACTCATGCTATATGGCAAGGGCGCAGGCTCTCTTCCAACAGGAAGTGCCGTTGTAGGTGACATTGTTGAAATTGCTAAGATCATTGGCACAAATTTCGACCCAACGATTTCCATTCCTGAAAATTCTGGAAATCTTAAGCCTTCTGGAGAAGGCATAAGCAAATACTATATTCACTTCAGAGTTGAGGACAAACCTGGTGCATTGGGAATCATTTCAACAGCTTTTGGAAACAATGGCATCAGCATCGAAACCGTTATGCAACGCTCAAGAGGAGAAAAATACGTGCCCGTCATCTACATCCTTCATGATTGTACACGGGAACAACTCAACAGTACCTTTGATGATATTTCAAAAGATAATACTGTAAAAGAAGTTAGAAGCATATTAAGAGTGGAAGAGTATTAAAAATCTAAAGTGTAAGTTTAAGGATAAGTTGAAGTGTAAGTATAAGTTTAAGCGTAAGTTGAAGTTTAAGTATAAGTTTAAGTGTAAGTTGAAGTTTAAGTAAAAGTGTAAGCAGTAGGGGCTGGTCTTGTGCCTGCCCGTGAAAAGTAAGTATAAAGTATAAGTGTAAACTGTAGGGGCTGGTCCCGTGCCTGCCCGTATAAAAGGTAAAAGCAAGCACAAGTTTGAAAATTTAGAAAGAATAGATACTCAACTTAAACTACTCCGAAGGAATTATTCAAACTTAGCACTTAAAATATTTTAATAAGGTGGAAAAAAATGAAAATATACGATCAATGGCAAGAAATCATTTCAAATCAGACGGAAGAATCCTTTTCTTCTTTCTGGGATAAGTACAGTGAAACTGAAAAAAGAATTTATACAGATATTCTTAAAAGTTACGAAAGCCCATTTGGTGGGGTTTTTAAGGATCTTGTCCAAAAATATGATGCAACTGAAATTCTTTTTATGGGATTTTTAGACGGAATCAATTCAAGCTTAAAAGAAGAGCTAAATTTAAGCAAAATAGATGAAAATTCAGAAATTAACCTGATAATTGATTTTGAAAAGCTCTATTTTAATATGTTAGAAGCAAAAGCAGACTATCTATATACCCTTTCAGAGTGGCAATCTGTTTTTACTCAAGAAAAACTTGATGAAATTACAAAAACACAAAAACGTTCCAAAACAATAATAAATGCCAACAAAATTGGTCGAAATGAACCCTGCCCATGTGGAAGCGGAAAAAAATACAAGAAATGCTGTTCTAAATAGCAGATTGGCAAATCCAAATGGAGTTAACAAAAGAGGTTGTCTTAAAATGTCATTACTACATTAAAAGACAACCTTTTAATATCTGTTTAATATCTGTAAAATTTCTACACATGTCTTAATATATTTTGAGATATCCTTTTTTCGATGTGTTCATAACAAACTTTTCCAGTCTGTCTTGTCGACTTATGATGACTTCTATTTGCTCATCGGGGAACGAAAAATAATTTAAGATTTGTTTGTGTTTTTTATTTATCTCTATAATAATCCATTTCACATTACCTTTTTCAAAATAATACAAATCTTTCATTTCTATTTTACTTTTTAGTATACAGGTCCTTTGATTTATCTTGAGATTAATTCTTCCTTTGCCTAAAATGACAATCCCCAAATAATCTTTATCTCTAATTCTCGATTTTATATGCCTTCCTCTAACATCTCCTGTCAGAATCTTTGTAATAATATCAAAGCTGCTCATAATCAATCCAGAATGATTTGCATTTTCAACACAATACCGTTTTCCGCTCATTGCTTCAGCACTGTTTCTTAATACGGTTCCATCTCCATCAAGAGAATTGATTTTCCCCTTGACTTTACCATACTCTGTTATGTTTCCTACTTCGTCAAAGACAACTTTATCCAATTGAAGTGATTTTCCAGTTGCATTTCCTGTCCCACAGATTAAATGACTATTAATGCCTTTTTTAAGATATATTCCATTCATTTGATTCAATCGATCTAAAAAAGAATTCTTATATTTCAAATTGTTATATGAAATGTACTTCATGATATGATTTTCATCTAGATAGTATAGGTATTTTCCAAAACCATATGAAGGAAGCAACTCATGAATACTTTTAAACTCTTCATGTATTTGCTCTTTCATAGATGAATTATTATGGAAATAAACTGTCAGGAAACCTTCTAGAATAATATGATGCAAAAACGGCCTTGATCCGTTCCTTTCGGGAACCTTTCCTTCAGCCCATGCATAATAAGCATCCGTGGCTCCAGCATTTGGGCATCCTATTAATATTAGCTTATTTACATCATTACCATATTGCTTGCTGCAAATATAACTTCTTGATACCAACCCTCCCAAGCTATGGGCTATAATATCAACTTTTTGACTACCCGTTGCTCTTTTTACGTTCCGTATTGTTTCAGAAAGATATTTTTGAGCGTTATAGGCACATTCTTTTTTCCAATTATAAAAGCAAATAAATAAATTTTCATCCCTTTTATACCCAATAGACTCCAATTTATAAATAAACTCATTATAGACCATCCCTGCAGGTCCAAAACTAAAGTCCCCTGTGCCAGGTATGATTTCATCCCCCATAGACCCAAATAAGCCAGGGATAAATATTAATGGTTGATTCGTACCCACGTCATCTCACCCCCCTTCTCTCTGTCTTAAGGACAACCGTAAGAGTCGTCTCTACACATCCCTAATCCCTTGTCGCGGACAACCGCAAGGGTCATCCCTACACATCCCTAATCTCTAATCTCTAATCCCTAATCTCTAATCTCTAAACAACAACTTTCCCTTCTCTAACTGAAAGCCCTTCAATTTCTAAAAGCTTTATCTTCTTTTCAATACCTCCAGAAAATCCGGTTAGTTCTTTGTTGCTCCCGATAATGCGGTGGCAGGGTATAATGATTGGAATTTTATTAGCTCCAACTGCTCCTCCAACACCTCTTGCACCATTAGGTTTTCCAACTCTACAAGAAATATCTTTGTAGGAAGCTGTCCTCCCATATGATACTTCAAGAAGCTCTTTCCAAACAGATTTTTGAAATTTAGACCCGATGATGTGTAGTTTAACCTCGAAATCTTTGATTTCCTTTTTAAAATATTTATTTAATTGGTCCATTATATATACATTGTATTCACTAGATTCTTCTACAATGTCAAAATATCTGTTTAGCCATTGGTTCATTTCAGTATCTTTACCAAACCAAATGCCACATAGCCCCTCCTCCGATGAAGAAATAGCCAAATCCCCCACGGGAGATTCCATATGACTGATATATACTTTATTCATCCCTTTACACCTCTTTCCATATCTTTTCTACAATTTTATCACTAAAAGACGAAGAAAAAAATAACAAAAAAGACTTTGCCCAAAGCAAAGTCTCTCCTTAATTATTCATTATTCATTGTTCATTATTCATTGCTTATTTATTCATTAAACAAAACGTCTCTTCTGATCAAATCTTCATACATTTCTCTTCTAACAACAACTCGTGAATTTCCTTCTTTCACCATAATGACTGCTGGTCTTGGTAGCTTGTTGTAATTATTTGACATGGAATAATTGTATGCACCTGTCCGCATTACAGCAAGAATATCTCCTGGTTCAACTGCTGGCACTTTCAAATCCCATATTAATATGTCTCCTGATTCACAACATTTACCCGCTATGGTCACCATCTCATCTTCTACTTTATCGTATTTATTAGCAATCACCGCTTCATATTTTGCATTATAAAGGGATGGTCTTGGGTTGTCTGGCATACCGCCATCAACACTTGCATAAGTCCTGACTCCGGGAATATCTTTTATAGACCCCATGGTATACAGTGTCATTCCTGCCTCGCCAACAATCCATCTTCCGGGTTCTATCACAACTTGCGGGATTGAAAGAGAATGCAATTGACACTTCTCATAAATTTTATCCATCATGGGTTCAATAAAATACTTGATTCCTCTTGGCTCGTCTTCTTTTGTATAAGGAATCCCAAAGCCGCCACCCAGATTAATCTCAGAAGTTTCAAAACCAATTGTATCTCTTAAGTCTTTTATTAAGTTCAGCAGTACTTCCAAAGCCATTAAATGGGCTTCATTGTCTAAAAGTTGTGAGCCAATATGGAAGTGAAATCCCTCCAACTTTATGTGGGACATCTTTTCTATTTCACAAACATAATCATGCAATGTATTATTTTGAAAAGGAACTCCAAACTTTGAATCCACCTGACCTGTAGAAATATATTTATGTGTTTTTACATCGATTCCCGGCGTCATTCTAAATAGTATATGGACGATTTTATTTTCTTCTTTGGCGATTTGACTTAACATCTGAAGTTCATAACCGTTATCTACTACAATTCTTCCAACATCATAAGAAACCGCCATCTTTAATTCATCCAAGCTTTTATTATTACCATGAAAAACAACATCTTTCATGGGTACATTTCCTTTAATTGCAGTATAAAGCTCTCCTCCAGAGACCACATCTAATCCTAAGCCTTCCCTGGTAATAAGCTTGCACATTTCTATATTTAGGAATGCTTTACTTGCATACACAGCCTTTGTATTTTTATATTTTCTTAAAAAATCTTCGTGGATTTCCCTGCACTTATTTATGATACAAGTCTCTGAAACAATATAAAGAGGTGTCTTGTATTGTTTTGCTAATTCTACTGTATCACAACCATCAAAAATTAAATGGTTCCCCTTGGACTCCTGGTTCATGAAGCTCACTCCTCCTTGTGTAATTTATACAACTCATAAACTTTTAAGATTATAACATATTATCTTCAAAGTTTATAACACTTTATCTACAGAATTTTGTTTTCATATAGACACAAAGGATTTATTTGGCAAATGCTGCATTTAGGATTCCTTGCTATACATACTCTTCTTCCATGCCAGATAAGCATATGATGAGCAAGAATCCATTTCTCCTTAGGAACCACATCCATAAGCTGTTTTTCAGTTTTCAAAACATCCTGGGCTTTGGCAAGGCCTATTCGGTTCGAGACTCTAAAAACATGAGTATCCACTGCAATTGCAGGAATCGAAAAAGCATTGCTCATCAAAACATTGGCTGTTTTTCGACCAACACCTGGCAATCTAATTAACTCTTCATATGTGCCGGGCACTTTACCGCCATACTCATCCTTAACCATTCTACAGAGGTTCTTTATATTTTTAGCTTTATTTCTATACAACCCAATCTTTTTGATAAAATTTTGAAGTTCTTCTTCTGAAAGCTTTAGAATACTGTCTAAATCAGGATAATCCTTAAACAAAAGCTTGGTCACTTCATTAACCTTTTTATCAGTAGTCTGAGCCGAAAGCACAACCGCAATAAGCAGCTGAAACGGTGTTTTATAATCAAGCTCACATTCCGCATCTGGGTACATGTCTTGAAGAAGATCAAGTACTTTCTTTATTTCAACTTTAGATAATTCCACCAGAGTCACTCTCCTATTTAGGATTTAAGATTTAAGATTTAAGGAGGAAATTTGCTTAAGCAAATTCATTGATTTTGAAATTAATTATTGAGATATTGCCACAGGGCAATATCTCTACCTTCAATCCTAAATCCTAAATCTTAAATAAACTCAAACTTAAACTTAAACTTCCACTTACTCTTTATTCCCCAAACAAACTTACATACTCAATTTCTTGATTAATCATTTCAACCCTTCCATCTTTCTCAACAAAGGAAATAATGCTATCAAGCATTTGATTCGCATGCTTTGTTTCCGTACTGACACAGGCAAAACCAATTTCTGATCGCCCCCACAATTCGTGTAGTCCTACCTCTGATATTGAAACATTAAATCTTGACCTGATACGTCCAATAAGACTCTTTATAACCATCCTTTTTTCTTTCAGAGAACTTGCCTCAAAAATAATCATCTCAATTCTACATATACCCGTTATCAATCCCGCCACATCCTTACTACAATTTATAATGAACAATGAATAATTATGGAGTATTACGGACAACCGCAAGGGTCGTCCCTACATATCTTGTCTTACGGACAACCGCAAGGGTCGTCCCTACATATCCCTAATCTCTTATCTGGCCTCTGTCTTATATTATAAGAAACTTTTCAAAAATAAACCACACCTTAAAAAAATTAATCAACAACGGTAAATAATGAATAATTAAGGATTGTTTTGTAATATATTTTCTATTGACATAATAAAACTGAATTAGTATGATGTATTAAGAATAGAACCGACCCGCGGGTCGATGGAGGTATATTTTATGTTTTATAACAAGAAAAATAATGAGATGGAAGCAGATCCTTCAATAAAAAAGAAAAGAATCAGCAAGAAAAAAATAATAGGAATTATTATCCTTATTATTATCATCCTCACAGCTATACGGATATTTACTCTAAACAATACTTCAACGCCTGAGGAAACAGACAATAAGGCTATCAATGTTAAAACTACTCAAGTCAAAAGGATGGATTTAGAAATAACAGCACCCCTTTCAGGACGGATCCAACCTGTCCATGAAGCTTCTATTGTCCCCCTGATTTCCGGTAAAGTTATGAAAGTTCATGCCAAATTAGGGACTAAAGTATCAAAAGGCACACCCCTCTTTGAGTTAGATAAAGATCAAATGCAAAATGCATACAATCAGGCACTTGCAGGTTATAACCAAGCAAATGCTTCCTACTTAAATGCCCAGTCAAATTTTGTAAGAGTTGAAGCACTCTATAAAGAAGGTGCGGTGTCCCAGCAGCAACACGAACAGTCTCAACTTCAATATAGTACATCCGCTCAGGCATTGACTCAGGCTCAATCCGCGCTGAACAATGCAAAAGATGCATTGGATAATTGCATCGTTACCTCTCCAATAGATGGTTATGTAACCCTTATTAACATAAATGAAGGTGAAATGGCTTCACAGGCTATGCCTGCCGTGGCAGTTGCCAATCTTGATACAGTTGAGATCGAAACCAGTATCTCGGAAAATCTTATCAATAAAATAGCCATTGGGGATCCCGTAAAAGTATTTGTAAAATCAGCTTCAGCCCAGGAATTTGATGGTACTATATCTGAACTATCCCCTGCACCTGCTCAAGGCTCATTAACTTATCCCCTTAAAGTGTCCATAGATAATAATGATACCCTTATTAAATCAGGTATGTTTGCTGAAGTCAGAATTGTTTCAGCCAATAATAAGAATGTCTTAGCTGTTCCTTCAGATTCTGTCATTATTAAAGGTGGAGAATCTGTTGTTGCAGTATTAGAAAAGGATCATGCAACCTTTAGAAAAGTCATTACGGGTATTGATAACGGCAATTATGTTGAAATCCTGCAAGGTTTAAATGAAGGAGATACAGTTATCACTGAAGGTCAGTATTATTTAGATGAAGGCAGTCAAGTAACTGTAATCAACTAGGAGGATTTTATGAATATATCAAAACTTTCTGTCAAACGTCCAGTCACAACCCTTATGTTTATGCTTATTGTCATCGTCTTGGGGTTTGTATCTTTTACGCAAATTCCATTGGATTTGTACCCTAGCATGGAGATTCCCGTTGCCATCGGCATTGTACAATATCCAAATACTTCTCCTGAGGAAATAGAAAACCTCATAACCAAACCTATAGAATCACAATTGGCAACTGTAGAAGATTTGAAAAGTTTAACATCAGTCTCAAGTGAAGGAATGTCCTTAGTTGTTGCTGAATTTGAATATGGTACAGATATGAATTTTGCTTCATTGGAAATGAGGGAGAAAGTAGCACTGATTAGTGAATATTTACCTGAAAAATCCTCTGACCCTATGATTTTTAAGATCAATCCACAGATGATGCCTATTATGGAAATAGAATTTTCTTCTGATAAACCATTGTCTGAGCTTTATACGTTAGTCGATAAAGAAATCGATTCTAAGCTAGAGAGAATTAATGGTGTTGCTTCTGCCGATATCTTTGGCGGACTTGAAAAAGAAGTCTCAATTCTAATCGACCAAGAAAAGCTCACTGGCTACAACCTTAGTTTGAGTCAAATCAGCGCTACCCTTTCAGGGGAGAATATCAATCTTCCAAGTGGTAACGTTAATAAAGGCTCTAAGGAGTTACTGGTAAGAACTATGGGAGAATTTAAATCTCTTGATGATATAAAAAATGTACCTATTTTACTCCCCACAGGAGAAATTATTGTATTATCGGACATTGCCCATATACAGGAAGACTATAAATCACAGGATGCCATTAGTAGAGTCAATGGAAAGCCTTCTGTAGGAATCATTATTACAAAGCAATCCACTGCCAACACTGTTACCACAGCGGACAATATTTTATCAACCCTGGATGATATTAAAACCCAATATCCTGATATTCAGATTACAGTAGGCTTTAATCAGGCAGATTTCATCAATAAAGCCGTTTCAAATGTAGCAAGAAGTGCAATTTTTGGAGGGATATTAGCAATATTTGTGTTATTTGTTTTCCTTAGAAATTTACGTTCGACTTCTATTATCGCCATCGCTATCCCTGTATCCGTTATTGCCACCTTTGCACTCATGTACTTTAATCACATGACTTTAAATATCATATCTTTAGGGGGTTTGTCCTTAGGTGTTGGCATGCTCGTTGATAACTCCATTGTCGTTCTTGAAAACATTTATCGATTAAGAGAAGATGGGCTATCCAGTATAGATGCCTCTATTAATGGTGCGCGGGAGGTCACGGTTGCCATTTTTGCTTCTACCATGACAACCATTGCTGTATTTTTGCCTATTGTTTTTGTAAAAGGTTTTACAGCTATTTTGTTCAAGGAACTTTCTTTAACGGTTACGTTTTCTTTATTGGCATCATTTGTTATAGCTGTAACAGTAGTGCCCATGCTTTGCTCACGATTTCTGACGGTAGATAAAATAGATGAAAAACCAACAAAGTATAAGTTTAAAATATTACCTGTTTTTACAAAGATTTTAGATTTTATTGCTAAGGAATATATCATCCTATTAGAAAAATCCCTAGGCATGAGGAAACGCATTATAGCCTTTGCCGTCATTCTTTTTATTTTATCTTTGAGCCTCATTGGAGTGGTAGGTGGCGAACTTTTCCCACAAGCTGATGAGGGTAGTTTCACCGTTAGTGTAGAAACACCTTTTGGCACCTCTATTGAAGCATCCGATAAAATTATTTCTGAAATTGAAAAATATATTCTTAGTATTGATGAAGTAGAAACCTGCACAGTGTCTATCGGCGCTTCTTCATTTTTTTCCATGAGCAACAACACGAATTCCGCTACCCTTCGTGTAGACCTGATTAACAGAAAGGAACGAAATCAAACCACTTCTGAGGTAGCAAATGAAGTGAGGGAACAACTAACAAAAGTTGTAGGCGCAAAAACGTCTATTACCGAATCTGCTCAATCTGCAGGAGGAACTGGCTCAGCAAATCCTATTAGCATAAAAATTCAAGGAGATAATCTTGAAACCCTTAGTCAAGTTGCAGAAGATTTTAAAGGTATTGTGCGCTCCGTTAATGGAACCATAGAAGTTTCTTCTGATATAGAGGAAGGCAATCCCGAAGTGCGTGTTTTCTTAGATAGGCAGAAATCTATTTTTTATGGTGTCACCGCTTATCAACTTGCAACAACACTGGAATCTTCATTATCGGGTAACACTTCAGGTCAGTATAAATTAGAGGGTGATGAAATAAATATCTCATTATCTCTCAGCTCTTCTAAAGATGCTACTGTAGAGGATATGAAACAAATCTCCATCAAATCTCCCACGGGACAATATGTCTCTGTTGGGCAAATTGCAAGCTTTGAATTTGGTAATTCTCCTTCTCAAATTACAAGGGAGGATCAGGTTCGAACAGTAACCGTTACGTCTCAACTCTCAGGCAGGGATTTAAAATCCGTTTCACAAGAAATATCTGAAGAGTTGGAATCCTATCCAATGCCTTTTGGGTATTCATATGATATAGGCGGCCAACAACAAGATATGCAGGAATCCTTTGGCAATCTCTTCTTAGCTCTATTACTGTCTATTGCCTTAATATATATGATTCTTGCTTCACAGTTTGAATCATTAATTCAACCTTTCATCATTATGATGTCAGTACCTTTTGCCTTTACTGGTGCTTTCTTGGGACTCTTTATTATGGGCAAACCTCTTTCACTACCGGCTTTCATAGGCCTCATTGTCCTTGCGGGAATTGTGGTCAATAATGCCATTGTTCTCATTGACTTCATCAACCAACAGCGTAAAGCAGGAATCCCTCGTAAAGAAGCCATCATCAATGCAGGCAAATTCAGACTCAGACCCATTTTGATGACCATGTTTACAACGGTACTTGCATTAGTTCCCTTATCAATTGGAATCGGTGAAGGATCAGAGACCATATCGCCAATGGGGATTTCAGTTATTGGTGGCTTAAGTTTCTCCACACTCATTACACTAATATTTATACCTGTTTTGTACTCCATCTTTGATGATCTATCAAAAAAAATAAGTAAAAATCCTAAGATTGCGGGTGAGTAAATGGAAGCAAACAATAAAAAGGAATTAATTCTACAAGCTGCGTTTGAACTTTTTGCATCAAAGGGCTATTATAATACCAAAATGATAGATATAGCAGAAATGGCTGGCATTGGAAAGGGAACCATTTATGAATACTTCCCAAGCAAAGATACCCTCTATATAGAATTTATTCGAGAAAAGTTTTTAAGCTTTTATAAATCTACAGACAGTATTTTTGAAATAGACTCTAGTTCTTCCCAGAAACTTCAAAAATTTATTTGTTTTGAATCTGAGAACATTTATGCAAACGGAAAAATCCTTGGTCTTATTCAACATGAAACTAATAGTTCCCAGCAGTGCACCAACCCGGATATTCATAAAATCTTTTTTGAAGTACAGAATCTGAGGTTCAACATTGTTAAAAAAATCCTTGAAACAGGTATCAATTCAAAAGAATTTAAACAAATAAACCCTAATACAGCTGCCTTAGCTGTATTAGGGTCACTAACTGCCTTCTTGTTCTTTAATCATAATCTCCATCCATTATCTGAAAAAATAGTTGATGACACCATTTCTATAGATGAATTTATGGAAATTTTATTATCTGGTCTGAATCATGATTAATCCCTAAAATAATGTCTAATTACAATATTTATCCAAATAGATTTATTGTAATTTACAATTAGAATAAGTTATGATAAAATCTTATTAGATAAGATTTCCGATACATAAATGCATCTTAACCCCTATTTTACTTGAAATATAATCTGTATTAAATATAAATCTAATCAGTTGATTTATTCATTTTTCAAGGTTCAATGCAAAACTCTATTGGCAAACCTCCCCACATAAAGATATGGGAATACATGATTTATTTTTGTATCAACCCTTACAACATCTTGTATCGCTTCATTTTTCAGAATCTTTAAGCAATTTTTGTCATTATTTTTGATTTAATTATGAATCATTTTTTCATAAAATTGCATTCATTTATAATGGATTTTGTCCAAGACAAGCTTTTTGCTATCTATGGCATAATTTTTGCAGAAATAGTCCATGATATATAAGAATCACCAGAACCCAACTAAAGGAGGTGAAAAAAGGTTTCTGGATTATAATAAATTGTCTTTATTTTTAATTATTAAAAATTTATGGAGGTGTAGACCAATATGGCAAAAATTTCTCAAAGAGAAGTCGATGGTTTATTTGAATTAACAGATGGCGCGAGAGCCGAATTACAAAGTTCTACTTATTTTAACGATGACTTGGCACCCACTAAGTTAGCAGAAAGAACTTGGGGCACTTATCACATAGCATCTTTATGGGTTGGTATGTCTGTGTGTATTCCAACATACATGATGGCATCCGGAATGATGGCTGCTGGTCTTTCATGGTGGCAAGCAATTTTGAACATTGCACTTGGTAACTTAATCGTTTTAATTCCTATGCAATTAAACTCACATGCTGGTACAAAATATGGTATTCCTTATCCTGTATTTGCACGTCTTGCATTTGGTATTAAAGGTGCACATATTGCATCCATTGCTCGTGCACTCGTTGCAGCTGGCTGGTTTGGCATCCAAACATGGATCGGCGGCGGCGCATTAAATACTGTTGTTGGCGCTTTAAGTCCTGGCTGGCAAGCTTGGGCTGGTGGTATCTGGGTATCCTTCTTTGTTTTCTGGGCTTTAAATGTTGTTATTGCCTACAGAGGTGCAGATGCAATAAAATTCATGGAAGCTTGGGGTGCTCCTATACTTGGATTCTTATCCATCGCTCTTATGGTTTGGGCATATACTGCAGTTCAAGCTGCTGGTTTTACAACAGCAGATATTTTAAATATGCCTGCTACTTATGAACCAGGGACTTTCTGGAAAATCTGGATGGGTGGACTTACTGGAAACATTGCATTTTGGTCAACCCTTGCCTTAAACATTCCTGACTTCAGTAGATATGCAAAAGATCAAAAATCACAATTCAATGGTCAATTATTAGGACTCCCTACAACCATGGCAGCATTTGCTTTTGTTGGTGTATTTGTAACTGGCGCAACAGGGCTCATCTTTGGCGAATTCCTTTGGGATCCTGTAGCGGTTGTTGCTAATATCGGCAGTCCAATAGCAGCTATTTTAGGTGCCATTGGAATCGTTATTGCAACACTCACAACCAATATTGCAGCTAATGTTGTAGCTCCTGCAAATGGTATCTCTAATATTAACCCACAAAAAATAACTTATAAAACAGGTGCATTAATCACAGGTATTTTAGGTGTTGCGATCATGCCTTGGAAGCTTCTTGAAACAGCTGGTGCTTATATCTTTGGATGGTTGGGAACATACGGCTTATTCTTAGGACCTCTTGCAGGTATGTACATCGCTGACTATTACATTTATAGGAAGAAAAAATTAAATGTTATGGACTTATTCAAGGGTGAAGGCAGTATATATTGGTACAAAAATGGTATCAACAACAAGGCACTACTTACATGGTTCCTTTCTGCTATATTACCACTTTTAGGTAAATTCGTTCCTGCCCTTGCATTCTTCTTTGATAATGGTTGGATAATTGGTTTCGTACTTGCTCTAATCATCTATCCAATACTTATGAAGAATGAAACTTCTTCTCTCATTAGTGACCAAGATGAAGCAGATATTACAGAGAGATAAACCATTTAAAATGTAGCAAAGGGGAATATTCCCCTTTGCTTTTATTAAATCTATATTCCATTGGAAATAAATTTTTTATACCTTAAGAAATCTATTTTTTCGTTCACCATGAGAAATTATTCTTAATTCACAGATATGATAAATTAAATTGAAAATACGCTCATTTTTTAGGGTCTTTAAAATATATTGAACAGGTAAAAGGAGGCTTTTTTTATGGACTTAGTTATTAAAAACGGCACAATTGTAACTTCAACTGACAGCTATAAAGCAGATATCGCTGTTAAAGATGGTAAAATAACCATGATTGCAGAAAGTATTGACCCACAAAATGCCGAAGTGGTTGATGCATCTGGCAAATTGGTTCTTCCAGGAGCTATTGATGCCCATACTCACTTAGCAATGCCTTTTGGCGGGACCATCTCAGCTGATGGATATGAGTCAGGCACAAGAGCAGCCGCCTGCGGTGGCGTCACAACTGTGTTTGATTTTGTCATCCAAGCAAAGGGTGAAGGTCTTATAGACGCTGTCAAGCGAAGAGATGCTTTATGTGAACCAGAAGCATGTGTGGATTATGCATTTCATACGGCCATAACGGATTTAAACGATGATATACTTGAAGAAATGGGTGCATCTGTAAAATACGGTGTACCAAGTTTCAAGGTTTTTATGGTTTATGACTTTGGTGTTAGCGATGGTGTCTTTTATAAAGTGCTTCAAAAGTCAAAAGAAGTAGGTGCACTCATCGGCGTTCATGCCGAAAATAAAGAAATCATAGATACTTTAGTTGCAGATTTTATGAAAGAAGGAAAAACTTCAGCATGGTATCATTATATGAGCAGACCCGAGTTTGCTGAAGCTGAAGCGGATCTTAGAGCCATTCACTGGGCAAAAGAACTACATGCGCCCCTTTACATAGTACATTTAGCAAATGCTGAAGGTGTAGCTGCTGTTACAAAAGCACGGGATGAAGGCTATCCTATCTTTGCAGAAACTTGCCCACACTATCTTAATTTCACAAGGGATGTCTATAAAAGAGAAGACGGACGAAACTTTGTCTGTTCTCCACCCATTAAAGGTCAAGAAAGCCAGGATGCATTATGGGCTGCTATTAAAAGAGGCGATATTGCTACAATAGCAACGGACCACTGCCCATTCCAATCTTATGAAAAGGATTGGGGCAAAGATAATTTCACAAAGATTCCAAACGGTTGTATGGGCATTGAGAACCTTTATCCATATATGTTAAGTGAAGCAAACAAAGGTAGAATTTCATTTAATAAAGCAGTAGAAGTTTGCTCTACAAATGTTGCGAAGGTCTTTGGATGCGCACCTCAAAAAGGAGTAATCGCTCCAGGTAGCGATGCGGATTTAGTGGTTTATGACCCTGAAAAAGACTTCACGGTTACTCAGAAAAACATGCATTCAAATATCGACCATACCATTTGGGAGGGTGTTGAAGTAAAAGGTTATCCTGTCATGACCTTCTCAAGAGGCAAACTGGTTTACAAAGATGGAGAATTTGTAGGCACTAAAGGATATGGCAAATTCGTAAAATGTAATCCAATCCATCTTGATGGACCCGACCTTTAAATACAATTAATAATTAGTAATGAATAATGAATAATGAAGGAGATTTTGTTTTTTAAACAAAATCTCCTTTTTTGGAAAATCTTTTACTTAATAGAATCAAGAGGGCACAAGTCCCTCCCCTTACAACTTACACTTATACTTCAACTTATTTTTCTCGGGCAGGCACAGGACCAGCCTCTACATTTTCAAAATGAAGATTTTGGAACAAAATCCTCCTCAACTTTTATCTTTTATCTTTTATCTTTTATCTTTTATCTATTATCTCTTATCTATCACCTGTTTTAAGGACAACCGCAAGGGTTGTCCCTACACATCTCTAATCTCTAATCTCTTATTTGTTCCCTGTCACCTGTCACCTGTTCCCTATCACTTCTGAAAGAATCCTTTCAAGATGTTCTTTATCAAAATGGTATTTCTTAGAACAGAATTGACAAACCAGCTCTGCTTCTCCATCTTCTTGTAAAATTTGTTCCAATTCCTCTTTACCTAAACTAATCAACGCACTCTCAAACCGCTCCCAAGCGCAATCACATTTATAGTCCACTTCCTTCTCTTCAAGAACCTTCATATTGAAACCATAAAATAGCGCTTTATGAAATTCACTTACAGACTTAGATGCTTCTATTAAATTTGTTATTGAAGTAATGGAAGTCGCTCTCTCTTCCAACTTAGAGATTATATCTTCATCAGCATTGGGCATTACTTGAATAATACAACCGCCTGCTGCTTTAATAGAATAATCTGTGTCCACCAGAACTCCTAACATAACAGAAGAAGGTTGTTGCTCTGAATAAGCAAAATATGCTGTTAAATCCTCTGCTATTTCTCCTGAGATTAATTTCGAATTGCCAACATAGGGGTCACGCAACCCTAAATCCTTAATGACTGTAAGGGTCCCCTTATGGCCCACAGCAGTCCCCACATCAAGTTTTCCCTCTGACTTTAAGGGAACTTCCACATTGGGATTTTCAATGTAGCCTTTCACATTACCTTCCGAATTAGATACAGCAATAATTTGCCCTGCTGGGCCATCTCCTTTAACTATGGTGGTAAGCTTGTCAGATTGTCCTTTTAGCATAAGGCCCATCATGGATGAGCAAATAATCACTCTCCCAAGTGCAGCCGATGCTGTGGGAGATGTAACATGCATCTTTCTCATTTTTTCAACCATTTCCGTAGCATATAATGTATATGCTCTAAAATTCATATCCTCATCCATAGATATTATTATCTTATTCATTTACATGATCCCTTCTACAATGCCATACATTACTAACTTAGTTTTTTTTGTTTTTAACCTTGCGAGAAGTCATAATACCACCAATTCTTCCAGTTTCCTTAGCAGAAAGTCCTCCCCATCCAACTTCCTTTATTTTCTCCACAAGTCCCAATTCCTCTGCGATTTCATATTTCATCAAATCACTTTCCGTCAATTTCTTCTTTTTCTTAGTCATATTCTATACTCCTTTTTATATTTAAAACTATTTTAAGGAATATATCTTAAATTTATACCTCTAAGTGATCATTTTTAATCCCATAAAACACTATAGGATGATCACAAGAGTATTGATAACCAGATAGGCACCCATGACTGCTATAACAGGAACCCACGGCATCATTCCTATTTCGGCAATAAAGGTGTACTCAACATTCAATTCTGTCTTCATTTCTTTATCGCTAAGCTTATTCATTAGAAACTTGACCATAAAAATACATGCCATTGCGATAATCCCTACAAAAATAATACTTCCAATTAAATCATACGCATCAATTGGGCTTTCGACCCCCGTAGTCTGTGGTGCAATAATTAATGATAGATAGGCAATGGTCAAAGAAATCATATTATGTGTAATATGTCCAATCATAGCAGCAAATAAGCTTCCTGTTCTATAGACAAAGTATCCGAAAATCAAACCTAATATAACAGGTCCCACAATATTTTGAAAGTTAAAATGAAACACCCCAAAAAGGACCGCAGAAAGAATAATAGCATTTCTTCTTCCAAAAATCTTAAAACGGGACATAATCACCCCTCTGAAAAGAAACTCCTCACATATTCCTGCTGATAAAACCATTACCGGAATATATAAAAGATACTCATTAAAATCATTTGGAAGGGGTATTGAATTAAATTCAAAGTCAATAAATAACTTTAAGAAAAAAAGAAAGGTAATATTTAAGAATATAATAACCGGATATAAAAAAACGGTAATAAGAACCACTAAAATTCCGTCATTAAACTTCAAAGGTTTCAAGCGAATTTCACTAAGGGGAATCTTGAAAATCTTCATAAAGAGATAAGTTGGTACCAAAACAAGTAACCATTCTGTAATGAGCAAACCACTTATAAGGTCCCTTCCCTGAACCATCGTTCCCACTACTAATAACAAAACCGCAGAGACCATATAAAATAAATTGGTTACAAAAATATTTTTTGCTATTCTATTCATGATACATTCCCTCAAATTTCATTTAACAAGTTGGCATAAACTTGAACGCCATTAAGTAAAATATCTTCATCAAAGTTAAATTTTGAACTATGTAGTGGATGAATATAGCCTTTCTCTTCATTAAAAGAACCTAAGAAGAAGAATACGCCAGGGACTACCTTTTGAAAAAAAGAAAAGTCTTCCGAAATCATAAATTGTTCTGATGGGGTATAGCTTTCTGGCCCCACCGCTCTTTTCAAGGCTTTTTCCAAGGATTCATCATTCTCCACAACTCGATACATATGATTGAATTCAACCTCTATCTGACACTTATATATAACTTCAATCCCTTTAGCTATCTCATGAATTCTTTCAACAATCGTTCCATAGACTTCGTCACTAAAAGCACGCATGGTGCCACCAATGGTCACTTCATCTGCAATAACATTAACAGCGTCCCCACCATGTATTTTACCAAAGGTCAAGACAGCACTTTCTAAGGGATTAATACTTCTACTCATTATACTTTGACAAGCTGTCAGCAAGTTTGCAGCTGCAAGGATCGCATCAATTCCTTTATCAGGCATTGCGCCATGGGCTTTCTTACCACTTACTCTAATGGTAATCTCACCATTTCGGGCCATTAACGCTCCCGATTTAGATGCGACTTTACCTTGAGGATACTCAGGAAAAATATGCAAGCCCATAATGCGATCTATATTATATTGTTCTACAATGCCTTCAGAAATCATTACTTCCGCCCCGCCCGGTCCTTCTTCCGCTGGCTGGAAAATAAAAACAAGATTATCCTTTATCTGATCCCTATGGATGACTGCATACTTAGCAAATCCCAATAATATGGCCATATGCCCGTCATGTCCGCATGCGTGCATAAATCCTTCTTTCACAGATTTATATTCTAGGTTATTTTCTTCTTTAACTGGGAGACCATCCATATCTGAGCGAAAAGCTGTTGTCTTTTCACCAACACTCCCTCTTAAACATCCTACTATTCCGGTTTTTGCTATGGAGTGCACCTCATCTACACCATATTCCTTTAGTTTTGTCTTTATGTATTCTGAAGTCTTAAACTCTTCAAAACCTTTTTCAGGATTTTGATGAATCTTCCTACGAAGTTCTATTAATTCACTTTTCAGATCTTGGATATCTTTTTCAATATACATCCTTAAATCTCCTTTTAAAAAAAGATTTTGCTTTAGCAAAACCACTATGATGATACAAAGTATACATCGAAATACTATGGGGAAAAATGTTACAATTAAATAAGTCACACGTCTTCGTATATATCGTAACAAAAGCTAAAATTTTTTCCACTAAATATATCACATTCACAATAATTATAGCATATAATAATCATTAATAATAGCTTTTTATCGTTGACAGCCCCTGTCTAACTGTGTTACGATACCTTATAGTTTAATAGGATGGCGTGTGTTAAAGAGGTCGCGGTAAGTAATCAGTATCACAAACAGTTGATGAAGGGGATTCATAAGATTGTGTGAAAGGTATTGCCGCCGAAGTGGTGTTTTTTCCCTTGAAAATACCATTGGGGTCATGTAAAATATGCATGGCACTGTCGTTGATAATTCTGCAGTTATCAACGGTGCGCTTTCACAGGCAGCAGATTTACTTAGGATGAGATCGTGAGTTTTTCTGCTCACGTTTTTGTTTTATCCAAAAATATTAAAACAGCAGAAAAAACATAGGAGGTAGGTAAATGAAAAATCCAAATTTAGCAATAGTTGGAGTAACTGGAATGGTAGGACGTACTTTCTTGAAAGTACTTGAAGAAAGAAATTTTCCTTTTAATCGTCTTTATTTATTTGCATCTTCTAAATCTGCAGGAGAGATGATTCCTTTAAAAGGAAAAGATTATCGGGTCGAAGAGTTGACTGAGCATTCTTTTGATAGAGACATAGACATTGCTTTATTCTCAGCAGGAGGTTCTATCAGTAAGACCTATGCACCCATCGCAGCTGAGCATGGCGTAATCGTCATTGATAACAGTAGTGCATGGAGAATGGATGACACCGTTCCATTAATCGTTCCCGAAGTAAATCCACAAGATCTAAAAAATCATAAAGGTATTATTGCGAACCCCAATTGTTCTACGATTCAAGCTGTGGTCCCATTAAAGCCTCTACATGATGCATATACTATTAAAAGAATCATTTATTCAACTTATCAAGCCGTATCTGGTTCTGGCATCAAAGGGGTCAAAGAATTGGAAGAAGGTTTAAAAGGAAACGATTTGAATCTGGCCTATCCCCATCCCATTGCAGGAAATTGTCTTCCACACATTGACGTTTTCTTGGATAATGGTTATACCAAAGAAGAAATAAAAATGATTAATGAAACCATTAAAATTATGGGTGATAGTCAGTTGAAAATTACCGCAACTACCGTTAGAGTTCCTGTAAAAGACTGTCACAGCGAATCCATTAACGTAGAATTTGAAAAGCCCTTCAAATTAGAAGATGTCAAAGAACTTTTGAAGAATGCACCTGGTATTATACTTCAGGATGATTTTGAAAATAATATATATCCTTTAGCACGGTCTGTCGCGGGTTGCAATGAAGTATACGTGGGCAGGCTCCGCAGAGATTTTAGTGTTGAAAACGGATTAAACATGTGGGTAGTGGCTGATAACATTCGTAAAGGTGCAGCTACCAACGCAGTACAAATAGCTGAATTACTACTATAAAGCACTTGATGAAAAAAAATATGATTTATTTAAAATGAAAGGATGTCATATATGAGTATCTTTAAAGGTTCAGGGGTTGCAATCATAACTCCCTTTGCTGATGGCAAAGTCAATAAAAAAAGTCTTGGTACTCTTCTTGAAAGACAAATAGAACAAGGAACTGATGCGGTTATTATTTGTGGCACTACAGGTGAAGCCTCTACCATGTCAGATGAAGAGCATTTAGATACGATTAAATTTACAGCGGAAAAAGTCAATGGCCGCATTCCTGTTATTGCAGGTGTAGGAAGTAATGATACAGCTCATGCCATATATTTGAGCAAGGAAGCAAATAAAATAGGTGTTGATGGCTTACTTAGTGTGACGCCCTACTATAATAAAGCAACTCAAAAAGGCTTATTGAACCATTTTTGGTCTATTGCTGACAGTGTCAATATTCCTGTTATTTTATACAACGTTCCCTCAAGAACAGGTGTTAACCTGTTACCCAATACAATAGCTGAATTATCGAAACACCCAAATATTAAAGGTATCAAAGAAGCCAGTGGGAGCATTACACAAGTCGCCGAAATATCAAGAGTTACACCCAATGATTTTTACCTTTATTCAGGAAACGATGATATGATTGTCCCGCTCCTTTCTTTAGGTGGCTCTGGTGTTATTTCTGTTGTGGCAAATATTGCACCAAAAGATACCCATGATATGGTAATGAAATACTTAAATGGTGATACAAAAGGTGCCTGTGAACTTCAATTACGCATGAAGCCTCTTATAGACGCATTGTTTGTTGAAGTAAATCCCATCCCTGTTAAAACAGCTGTACGCCTTTTGGGCTTGGATGGTGGAGATTTAAGAGCCCCTTTATGTGAAATGGAAGAAAAGAACTTGGAAATATTAAAAGATGAGATGCATAAATACGGTCTCATTTAATGTGTATTACAATTCAATAATAAGGAGCGATAACAATGTTAAAAGTGATCATACATGGAATCAACGGTCGTATGGGAAAAGTTCTGGAAGAAGTCATAAAAAAAGATTCCGAATTACTAATTGCAGCAGGAATTGATTTGAATACCAATAATGAAAATAGCCCCTATCCTATTTACGCTTCTCCCGCAGAGTGCAAGAAAAAGGCTGATGTGGTCATCGATTTTTCTCATCATACTGCTATTCCTGATTTACTGGATTATTGTTTGTCTACCAATACACCAGTGGTTATTTCAACGACAGCTCTAAGCAAGGAAACTCTCGAACTTATAGAAAACGCATCTCGAAAAATTCCTGTTTTTCAAAGTGCCAATATGTCCTTGGGGATCAGTTTGGTTCTTGAAATGTTGAAATTATGTGTTCCTATTTTAGAAGACAACTATAACATAGAAATTATTGAAAAACATCACTTTAACAAGGTAGATGCGCCCAGCGGAACAGCCTTTCTTCTTGCGGATACCATAAATGACTCATGTAATATTAAAAAGGACTATGTTTACGGAAGACAAGGCACATCCAACGAAAATAAAATAACAGATTTAGGGATTCATGCCGTAAGGGGTGGAAATATGCCAAGCGAGCATACCGTTTTATTTGCCGCCGATGATGAAGTAATAGAAATAAAACATGCCGCTTTCTCGAGAAATGTATTGGTGCACGGTGCAATAAAAGCAGCAAAATATATTGCCACAGCTCAACCCGGACTCTATAATATGTCTTTTTTACTTAACGAAAAAAATAGTATATAATTAGAATATAGTATTTAAGAAAGGATTTGAACGAATGACAAATAATTCATTAGATTTAATAAACCCCTATGCAATCGCAAAATATATTAAAGAAGCAACAAAAACAACTCCTGCAAAAGCTTACATCAATGGGGATATGTCTGAGATTGCCTCAGAAAGTGTTAAAGTTTTTGGTGGAAATGGTTCTTGGATTTTAATTGGCGAGCATAAAGAGATAAAAGCCATTATTGAGACTTATAAAGAAAAAATTACTTGCTACCATATAGAAAATGATCGTAGAAACTCTGCTATACCTATGTTGGACATTTCAGAGATTGATGCCCGAATTGAGCCTGGTGCTATCATCCGAGATAGAGTTAAAATAGGCAAACATGCCATTATTATGATGGGATCTATTTTAAATATTGGAACGGAAGTGGGAGAAGGATCTATGGTCGACATGAATGCGGTTCTTGGAGCAAGGGTTCTTGTGGGTAAGAATTGCCATGTTGGTGCTGGATCTGTTTTGGCTGGTGTTTTGGAACCCCCCAATGCATCCCCTGTTATCATAGAAGATAATGTTATGATTGGAGCAAATGCAGTAATTCTTGAAGGGGTTCGAGTTGGGGAGGGCGCCGTTGTTGCAGCAGGTGCTATTGTCACAAAAGATGTCCCTGCCAGAAGTGTTGTAGCAGGTTCTCCGGCTAAAGTGATTAAGATGAAAGACGAAAAAACAACTGAGAAAACAAAACTTTTAGAGGACCTGCGGTAGTTTAAGTTTGAGTTTAAGTTTAAGATTTAAGATTTAGGATTTAGGATTTAAGATTTAAGGAAAGGAATTTTGTGAAAAACAAAATTCCTTTTTTATTATTTAATATCTTTAGCTAAAAAATAAGATTCTTCTTAAAAAGAAGAATCTTCCTTCAACCTTAAATCTTAAATCCTAAATTAATATTTGCTTCCTAATAGTCTTTATTCTTATTTATCCGTAACACCTCTTTTATTTCTTTTAATACTGTGAGAATTTTATTAAGGGTATACTGGATGGAAACTAGAATTATAAAAAGAATGATAACGGCTACAAAAATAAAATCATTGCTGATATTTATCATTCCATCACCACTTTCCTAAAATTTGATGATTAAAAATAAAAAGCTGCTTAAAAGCAGCTTTTTATTATTTTTCCGCAGCGATAACTTCTTTCCCATCATAATAATTACAACTTGGGCATATGTGATGAGGAAGTTTTGGTTCATGACATTGTGAACATTTAACCAAATTAGGCGGGGTCATTTTTATGTTCGCCGACCTTCTTTTGTCTCTTCTCGATTTGGATATTTTTCTTTTTGGCACTGCCATACAAACACCTCCTTAATCCTGCTTCAATAGTTCCTTTAGCTTAACTAATCTAATATCTATATTTCCCTTATCACAACTGCATTCTGAGTTGTTGAGGTTTGTACCGCACTGAGCGCATAGTCCCTTGCAATCATGATCACATAAAAACCTCATGGGTAGTTTAAGTATAAGCAATCTCTCTACAAAATCTTCTAAGCTAAAACACTCATTTTCCACATCCACTATGATGTCCTGGGTCTCTTCTTCATTTTCTGCCTTGATAATTTCATCAAAAGAAATAGATTTATTGGTAATAACTTCATCAAGACATCTGCAACATTCTGTTTGAATAGCTACATCTAAGGTTCCGGAAAAAAGAATGCTTTCTTCTACTCTATAAAGATTGCCGTTTACCGATACAGGCTTCATCAACTGTATTAATTCGCATCCGCGACGAATGTTCTCTATATCAACTTTTGTCTCAATAGATATTTTATCGCATTTTTTGAAAATAAGGTCTGAAATATTGATTTTCATTATAGCATACACCTCAATGATTTTAAAGCTAACAGATTAATTATACAAATGCCTTAAGATATTGTCAAGAAGTATTTACTAAAGGCTATTAACAATTTCTGTAGTATCTAAGGCAATCATTAGTTCCTCGTTTGTAGGAACCACAAGCACTTTTATCTTGGAGTCATCTGTACTAACTTCTGCATCCTTACCTCTTATATTGTTTTTATTATTATCAATTTTTATTCCTAAGAATTCTAAGTCCTTACAAATACTTTCTCTCATTGTGATGCCATTTTCACCAATTCCGGCAGTAAAGATAATTGCATCTGCACCATTCATCTCCGCTATATAAGCACCAATATACTTTTTCACTTTCATGGCAAATATATCCAAAGCTAACTTAGCTCTTTCATCTCCTTTGTTCGCAGCCTCTTCTATGTCCCTAAAATCACTACTAACACCTGAAATGCCTAATACGCCAGACTTCTTTTGAAGAATATTATCTATGTCTGCTATATCTTTTCCTTCTTTTTCCATAATAAATTTAATGATGGCAGGGTCAATATCCCCACTTCTTGTCCCCATGGTAAGCCCTTCTAAAGGAGTGAATCCCATGGTTGTATCAATGGACTTTCCATTTTTAATGGCTGCTATACTAGAACCATTTCCAAGATGACATGATACCAATTTAAGGTCCTCTGCTTTTTTACCTAAAATTTGTGCTGCTCTTTGGGAAACATATCTATGACTTGTTCCATGAAAACCATATCTTCTTACTTTATACTTTTCATAGTATTCATAGGGCAGGGAATAAAGATAGGATACAGCAGGCATGGTTTGATGAAAAGCAGTATCAAATACGCCAATCATAGGTGTTTTAGGCATAAGCTGTTGACATGCTTTAATCCCCATAATATTGGGAGGATTATGTAGCGGTGCTAAGTCAATACATTCTTCTAAAGCATTAATGACATCCTCAGTAATAAGCACAGATCCACTATATTTTTCGCCAGCATGTACCACACGATGACCTACAGCTGAAATTTCACTCATCTCTTTGATAACACCATTTGTATCATCTACTAATACTTCTAATACCAAACCAATTGCGTCTTTGTGATCTTTCATGGGTTTTTGGATGGACACTTTTTCAGAACCCGTTTTCTCATGTTTTAAAACAGAGCCTTCAATACCAATTCGTTCAACAAGTCCTTTTGCTAGAAGGCTTTCATCTGTCATATCAAGTATCTGATATTTTAAAGACGAACTCCCACAATTTACTACTAATACTTTCATTTTGTTCCTCCCTATTTTAGTTGTTTTATTTAAAAATCATATTTTTAACAAAGTCTCACATATCTATTATAGATTAATGGACTGTTTTTTCAAGTGTAATAGGCAGATTTCTATATAAACTTGTATATTTTCCTAAAAATCATGTATGATATTGATACAGGAGACAGTAAAAGAAAGAAAAGATAGATAATAGATAAGAGATAACAGATAACAGTTAAGGTGGATTTTTTTCCAAAATCTTTATCTTGTCATTGGGATCTCATTAATTTATGTAGGGGCTGGTCTTGTGCCTGCCCGTGATTAGATTCAATTTAAAACGGGGGATAGAGGAAAACTCTATATCTACACTATTTAGTCTATGTTAACTGGAAACCTCGTACTTCGAACAATGGGCAGGCACGGGGACCAGCCCCTACGAACTTACACTACTCCGAAGGAGTCTATTTATACTTAAACTTCAGAGTTAAAGTTTTTTTGAAAGGCGAATGATTAAATGAATGTATTGGGTATTGTAGCTGAGTATAATCCGTTTCATAATGGTCATCTTTACCACCTAAATCGGTCTGTAGAAATTTGCAAAGCAGATTATACTGTGTGTGTTATGAGTGGTAATTTTGTACAAAGAGGCGAACCTGCCTTGTTTAATAAATGGATACGTGCAGAAGCAGCTGTGAAAAATGGAATTGACCTTGTCATAGAGCTACCATTCGCCTTTGCAAGCAGTAGCGCTGAGCACTTCTCTCAGGGAGCAGTTTCTATTTTAAACAAGCTAGGATGTGTGACTCACATTTCTTTTGGAAGTGAAACCGGGCGTATTGAGCCTCTATATTCGGCTGCCAAAATTCTATCTCATGAATCCCTCCTCTTTAAAGAACATTTGAAAAATAATCTTTCAAAAGGGATTTCCTTTCCTAATGCAAGGGAGATCAGTTTAAATAAAATTGCTAAGGACTCCAGTTCCACTAATGTCTTAAATCAACCCAACAATATACTGGGGGTTGAGTATTTAAAATGGCTCATCCGTTTAAATAGTACTATAGAGCCTATTACCATTCCCAGACATATCGCCGACTATAATGATGACAGCATTATACATAGCATCTGTAGCGCAACCGCTATCCGAAAACTTATGGAAGATACCAAAGAACCCGAACCATTGAAAAATATAACGCCTTCTCTTACCTATGAAACCATTTTAGAACATATGAATAATGGGGTTACACCTTTATTTATATGTGATGTGTTTCATTATATTAAATACAAACTTTTAATGAGTGACCCCACAGAAATACGAGATATTTTTTCTGTCTCAGAAGGCATAGAAAACCGTATATGCAATCTAACCTATCGTCAAAATACCATGGAAGATCTAATAAGCCATATTAAAACAAAACGCTATACCCGTACAAGCATTCAACGCATATTAATACATATACTTATGGGTTTATCTAAAATGGATATGCATACCTTTCAAGTCGATGAAAATTGCCTATACGCCCGCATTCTTGGTTTCTCCCTCAAAGGGTCTCAGCTTATTCGCTTGATCAAGGAATCAGACACAACGACGCTCCCGCTTCTTACAAATATTAATAAAGAAGCAACTGAGAATTCTTCTTTTTATCCCCTTTTAAAATACGATATTTTATCCTCTGATGTCTACCATCTCGCTTCAGGAAAGTATGACATGTACCAAGAATCCGACTATGTTAAGAAACCGTTTATACTATAGAACAGGGGACAGGGGACAGGGAACAGGGAACAGGGAAAGACCCGATCCTACATCACACAACTTGTCTTCTCCCTATAACAAGATGAAGATTTTGGAACAAAATCCACCTAAACTGTTATCTCTTATCTGTTATCTGTCTTTTCCCTGTCACCTGTCACCTGTCACCTGTCACCTGTCACCTGTCACCTGTCACCTGTCACCTGTCACCTAAATTTTAATTCTTAATCCATTTCTCGCTGAATATAATTGTCATATGAATAATGATAAGCGTTCTTACATGAATTACATATTGGCACTTTTTCTATCCATTCTCGTTGCTATTATGATGGTTGTTTTTCCAAGGGAATCTCTTGCAGCCTCAAAGTATGGCATTGACTTATGGTTCAATAACGTTCTGCCGGCATTGCTACCTTTTTTTGTTTGCACCAAAGTCATGACCCGCCTTGGTGTTTCAAAAATCATTGGTAGGTTTTTAGAGCCTATTATGCGACCTATTTTTCGCGTTCCTGGAGAAGCTTCCTTTGTATTTGTGGTTAGTATCACTTCGGGCTATCCCATTGGCATAAAGTTAGTGACTGAAATGCGTCAAAAGAAAACCATTACTCAAAATGAAGCAGAAAGAATGCTATCATTTTGCAGCACTTCCGGTCCTCTATTTATTTTAGGCGCGGTTGGTGTTGGTATGTTTGGGAATACAGCTCTTGGATGGAGCATTGCATTTTCCCACTTCGCTGGCGCCCTTCTTAACGGAATCATTTTCAGATTTCACGGGAAGTCCAATAGATTTTATCAAGAAAGAAAGAGCTTTTCAGAAGTTTTCAAGGACGCGAAGATAGAAAGCAGAAGCAATCAATCATTTATTGTTTTTTTAGGAGAAGCTATTATAGATTCATTTAAAACCTTACTGCTAATCTGTGGCTATATTGTCCTTTTTTCCATATTTGTAACCTTATTTGAAAAATTTTTTCTCCTCCATTTATTATCTGCCTTAGATTGCTTTCATGGCAATATGGAAGTTCTATCTTCTTGTTTAAAAGGTTTTTTCGAAATGACCATTGGATGCAGTGCAGTATCACAAGTTTCAAATATTTCCTTTATAACCACCTCTATACTATGTACTGCCATAGTGTCCTGGGGAGGACTCTCTACTCTTGCTCAGGCCTTAACTTTCATCTCCCAAACCGATATTAATGGCACACTGTATACGGTTTCAAAACTCTCTCATGCTTTTTGTTCCATATTATGTGCCTTTATCTTTGTACCTCTAATGCTTAAATATCAACCCGTCGCCTCTAATGTATTCAACGTTTCCAACACAGTAATTAACAGCAGTTTTGTTTACAAACTGCTGTTTTCTACAAAATTAATGATGGTGGTCATACTTGTTTTTATTCTTACAGCTATATTAAGTCAAATAAAGTCCAGAAAAAAATAACATCGAAATAATTTATGCTTCTTCAGAAGCTTTTTCATTTTGTGTTTTATACATCATGGTTCGTATTTCATTTCTATTGTTAGCTAGAGTTTCTCCCATATTCTCAAAGTTTCTCTGAAGACTCGCAAACATTTCATCCATGTATGTAGATTGGAGTTTCTCTATTTTTGTTTGGGCATCTCCAAGAATACTATCAACATATTCAAGGGCATTCTTTTTCATTTCTCTTGCACTTTCTTCTGAGATCCTCATTATCTCTTCAGCTCTAGCACGTGCTTTCAGTGATAAATCATCATTTTCTATCATGGATTCAATGTTTGATCTTGCATCTTTAATCATCATTTCTGATTCTTTTTGTGCTTCTGCAAGAATTCTTTGTCTCTCCTCTTTAATCCATTGTGCCTGTTGTATTTCATCGGGAAGTTCTACCCTTATTTCTTTAACGATTTCCAAAACCTCATTACCATCTACTAGAATTTTTCCAGTCAAAGGAAAGCCGGAACTATTTTCTATAACATCTTCTAATTCATCAAGTAAATGTAGCACCTTCATTATTGTCCCCTCCATTTTAATTATTAAGCTTCTTCTTCATATATTCTATTACCTTTTCAGGTACAAGGTCTTCGATATTTCCGCCAAACATAAACACTTCTTTCACTAAACTTGAGCTAATATATGAATAGTCTGATTTCGTCATTAAAAACAATGTTTCCATTTGTGAATAGAGTTTTCTATTCATTTGAGCCATTTGGAATTCATATTCAAAGTCCGTTGTAGCTCGAAGCCCTCTTATGACAGCATCAATATCATTTCTTTTTACATAGTTAATTAATAATCCCGAAAAACTATCAACTACAATATTGCCCAATCCGTCAGTCACTTCTTTAATCATTTCTATTCGTTCCTCAACAGAAAAGAAAGGGACTTTTGAGGGATTGTTTAATACTCCAATAACCAACTTGTCAGAAAATTTAACCGCCCTATTGATCATATCCATGTGCCCATTTGTAATGGGGTCAAAGGTTCCTGGATACAGGTTGATTCGCATACATGATTTCCTCCTATTTCAGATACGATGATGGTATCCCCCTTAATATTGTGAATACCTTAAAATAGAAATAGTTGTTATACCGTACCTTTTTCTTTTAATTAATTGGAATTTTTCATATTTATCTGGTACTTCTTCTTTATTGTGCTCTATCACAAGGATTCCTTCATGGGAGACTTTCTCATATGAAGAAATGCACCGGACACAATCCATCACATATCCTTTATTATAAGGAGGGTCTAAAAAAAAGATATCTGCTTTTTGCGGAATGTCCTTTAATGCTCTTTCATAATGACCTTTGATTATCGAGCTTTGTTCTGAAAAACCTGTAATGGAAATATTCTCTTTCACCATCTCTAAGCTTAAAGGACTACTGTCAACAAAATAAACTTTTTCTGCACCCCTGCTGATGGCTTCTAACCCTAAATTTCCAGTTCCAGCAAAAACGTCAACCACAACAGCTCCCCCTACATAAGGACTTATCATATTGAAAATAGATTCCTTAACTCTATCTCCGGTAGGTCTTATATCTAGGTTTTTTGGCACAATGAGTTTTCTTCCTTTGGCCTCTCCTGCAATAATTCTCATATCTTTACCCTCTTAATATTATATTTTATCATATAGAATAGAAAGTGCAATACTAAAGGACATGCTTGAAGACATGTCCTTTAGTTTATATGTAAGATCTGTGACATGTCACAGATCCATATTATCTATGTTTTTTAAAAATTACATAGATTGATTTTTTCCTGCTAACTGCTGTTCAGCCATTTGAACAAGGTTTCTCGTAATATAACCTCCAACATAACCGTTTTGTCTTGAGGTTAAGTTTCCTTTATCCATGTTCGCGTAATTGCTGAGACCTAGTTCATTAGCGATTTCAGTTTTCATGTTGTTTAGTGCAGCTTTTGCTTCAGGAACTACTTTGCTATTTGTGTTATTTGTAGCCATTTTTTTCACCTCCTATTGTATTGTAGTATTAATTTAACCAACAGAGGCAGAAGTATGACAAGCAAGTTTTTACCCTTTTTCCTTTTATTAGTACCGTTAAATGCTAAAGTTATCCATTTTTTTAAAAAGTAAAGCAATTCTAACCTTCGCTTTTTCATTGTCTTCTTGTAGTAAGAATGGATCTTCTCCTAAAAGAATATTTGATTCCACCTGTACCTGTTTCAAAATTCTGATATGCTTAAATAAATTTGCTGTTTTCAGCTCAGGAATGCCGTGTTGCCTGGTTCCAAAAAATTCACCTGGTCCTCGAATATCTAAATCTTTCTCTGCAATGAGGAATCCATTATTTGTCTCTTCCATTATACTCATTCTCTCTTTAGCAATCTCATTGTTGCTGGCAAAGATTAATAGACAATAAGATTGATGTGCGCCTCGGCCCACTCTTCCTCTAAGCTGATGCAATTGAGCCAATCCAAATCTTTCAGAATTTTCCACCACCATTACAGTTGCATTTGGAACATTTATTCCAACTTCAATTAATACTGTAGATATAAGAATATGTATTTCTTCTTTAATAAAACAATCCATAAGTTTTTCTTTTTCTGCCTGCTTAAGATTCCCATGTATGACAGCCACCTTATGGTCTTTAAAAAATATTTTAAGCTCGTCATATAGGCTTTCCACTGACTTAACATCAGAACTCTCTGAATCCTCAATAAGCGGCGCAACAATATAAGCTTGTCTCCCTTTCCCTACTTCTTCCAGGACCCTTTCATAAGCTTTTAATCTATCCGATGAAGGAATACTATTTGTTTTAATATCTTTTCTGCCTGGAGGCAATTCAGTAATTAGGGATATATCCAAATCTCCATATAGTATTAAAGCCAATGTCCTTGGTATTGGTGTTGCTGTCATAACCAATACCTCTGGCCTCAAACCTTTTTCTGCAAGTGCAGCACGTTGGTTTACCCCAAAACGATGCTGTTCATCTGTAATAACAAGTCCAAGCTTTTGAAAGACAACATTTTCTTGTATAACAGCATGGGTTCCTATTAATAAATCAATTTTCCCAGATTGCAAGTCCAAGAATAGTTGTCGCTTTTCTTTAAGGGGAATACTTTTAGACAAAAACTCTATTCGAAAAGAGAATGATTTAAAAAACTCTTTAAAGGTTTCGAAATGTTGGCGTGCTAAAATCTCAGTAGGCGCCATTAAAACAGCCTGATAAGAAGAGATAACCGCTTTATATACAGCTACCGCCGCAATAACCGTCTTCCCTGAGCCTACATCTCCCTGTATTAATCGATTGGTTACTTTGGAGCTCTCCATGTCTTTTGACATTTCGTCCATGACTTTTTGTTGGGAAATTGTCAACGAAAAAGGAAGTTGACTGATAAATGGATCCACCGATTCTTTGGAAAAAGCAAAGCCGGCTTTTCCAGTCTGAATCTTACTTTTTATCATAAACAACCCTGTTTGTAGAAAAAAAAGTTCCTCAAAAACCAGACGATATCTTGCTTCCTTTAGAGATTCTAAAGTGTTTGGAAAATGAATGGCTTCCAAAGCATATTGAATACCACAAAGCCGATTTCTGCTTAGGGTCTTCGAGGGCAGATATTCATCTATTTCCTCAACATGCAACATGACTTTTCGCTGAATTTTTCTTCTTTCATTTTGGGTCATGCCTTCAGTTAGTGGATATACAGGTATCAAGCCTTTCATTTCTTCTGTGTCAGTTTCAGAAAAATCAGGATGAACCATTTGTTTCTTTCCGTGAGAAAAAGATCCTTTTCCATAGAAGTAATACGATTTACCTCTTTCGAAAGTTTTTAAATAGTAAGTAGCATTGAAAAAAATAATATCTATTTTTCCGGAATCATCTTCCACCCATAAGCTCAATATTTGTTTCCTATTCCTAACAAAATTACTTTTACTAATTTTTATAACTTTTCCCAAGATAAGTGCAGGTTCGTTATCCAATACTTCTGTTATAGGCTTAACATTGCGCCTGTCTTCATAATCTCTTGGAAAAGAATATAAGAGTTCCTTAACAGAATGAATACCCATTTTGTTAAATTTGTCGGCTTTTTTGGGTCCTATGCCTTTAATAGCCGTAATGGGCTTTTGTAAAAAGTCTTCATTGAAATCCATATCATATCAACCCTTAATCAAAATATCTCTTTTTGCAATTTTTCTTGATTTGATTCCCTTTATATAAATAAAAATGGTCTGAGGCATCATTCCAGTTGATTCCAACATGTTCTGTCTGATTTCTTTTATCATCTTATGGGTAATATGCTTGATACTAACTCCAAATTTAAGGATGACATACAATCGAATCATGATATTGCCTTCGTCGCTTTTTCTGACATCCACAAGATAACTATCTATATTCGCTGATATAAGATTGATAACAGCCTGTCCCTTTGAATTGGTAAGACATACAACTTCAGGATTATCTTTAATGGTATACTTGACTATTTTTTCTATAACTCTTTTATCAATATGGATATTTCCAAATTCATTTTTTGACTTAATAAACATAATAATCACCTTATTCTTTATTCTTTGTGTTATCATCTTATTATATCTAAGTTTATTATTTAAAACAAAGTTTTTTGCAATCTTTTAAATTGTATGATACCAAAAATTTTGCAAATATTCAATTTGTAATTCTTTCAATCTCTTTCTCATATTTTGTTTTACACTTATAAGAATATATGTTATAATACCTTTGTTTCACGCAAAAAATTTCTATGAAATTCATTATATTATTTGATTTGCCATTGAGGAGGTGTTTTAAATGTCCAGGACTTGCGAAGTGTGCGGTAGAGGTCAGATTTCTGGTAATCAGGTCAGCCATTCAAACAGACACACAAAAAGAAAATGGAATGTAAATGTACAAAAAATCAGAATCATTGAAGGTAGTTCTGTTATCAGAAAAACAGTTTGTACAAGATGTATCCGATCAAATAAAATCACAAGAGCAATGTGAGATTGATATCAAAGGATATAAAAGGGCGGTTCTTTTTAGCTTTATGTTAAAGTTAAAAAGAACCGTTCTTTTCTTAGCAAAAAAGTTTATATCCCAAGTATATAAGCATAAAACCAATGATAACCAGCCAAAGCCTGTATGGAAGAACAAGAATGCCAATGATAGATACCCCAAGTATTAATAAGACCAATCCTATTATTTTCATTTCTGCATTCCAAAAAGAATACCTACCTCGTCTCATCTTATCACCCCTATCATATGAAGATATACACAATCAGTGTACAGATTAAACTTCCTAAAATAATGTACCAAAAGAGCAGTGGGGCTCCTTCTATTATTATAATACCACCTGCAACAGCCATAATAATTCCAATAATTTTCTTTGAAAAGTTTTTTTTTTCAAAGTAACCACCCTTATATTTTAAGTCCATATATCATTTTATAATATTAAGAAAGGGAAACCTTTGTGACAAATAATAGGTTTTATATATTTTATGTGAATAAAATAAAAGAAATGAAAGATATCTCCCTTTCATTTCTTCATGACTATACTAATTTCTTTAAAACCCGCTCCATTTTATCCATTCCCATTGAAATATTTTCTATTGAGTTTGAATAAGAAATTCTCAGGTTGTTGGGTGCATAAAAGGCTTCTCCAGGGACCACTGCGATCTGCCCTTCCATCAAGATGACTTCCGCAAGGTCCTTAGGGGTTTTTATGATATGGTTATTTATTCTTTTTCCAAAATAATATTCTACATTTGGAAAAGCATAAAATGCCCCTTTAGGAGAAATACAAGTAATCCCTTCCATATCATTCAATCTATTAACCATATAGTTTCGTCTTCTGCCAAATTCTTCTCTCATGGAGACAACATATGCTTTTGTATTGGTCAAAGCCTCAACAGAAGCATATTGGCTGGGGGAATTGGCATTAGAAGTCGTATGGGACTGGAGGTTCACCATTGCTTTAATTATATCACTGGGTCCCGCGGCATATCCAATCCTCCAACCAGTCATAGCATAGGTCTTCGAGACGCCATTCACCGTAAGGGTATGATTCTTTATCTCCTGAGACAATGATGAAATAGAAATATGCTCATAATCCTCATAGATCAATTTTTCATAGATTTCATCGGAAATAATCAAAAAATTATTAGTCACGGCCAAATGACCTAACCTCTCTAATTGATCTTTATTGTAAACGGCACCCGTAGGATTATTGGGTGAATTAATAATAAGGGCTTTTGTTTTATTCGTAATGGCACTTTCTATTTTACTTACATCTAACGAAAAACCATCTTTCTCATTCATTGGTATTAATTTGGGCACGCCTCCTGCAAGTTTAATCATCTCAATATAGCTTACCCAGCAAGGTGTGGGAACAAGTATTTCATCTCCCTTATTACAGATGGCCATTATCGCATTAAATAAAGCTTGTTTCGCACCATTTGTCACAAGAATATCGCATGGCATATAGTTAATATGATTCTCTACAAGAAGCTTATGAGATATGGCTTCTCTCAGATACAAAGCCCCTTCTGCAGGTGTATATTTTGTAATACCTTCGTTCAAGGCCTCAATTCCTTTTTCAATGATGTTTTCTGGTGTATTGAAATCCGGCTCCCCCAAATTAAAGGCAATAATATTTTTCTTTTGCCTTTTCATTTGCGCAACTTTTGAAGAAAGGGCTAATGTAGCAGATGGTTCCATATTGTTCATTCTCTGACTGATGTCAATCAATCATAATCTCCCCCATTTCATACAAAAATAAGTAATTATTAGAAATGCATTACTCCTTATCTAATCTTTTCATTGAGACAACATTTTCATAGTGCTCTTTAGAAAATGTCGCAGAAATTAAAGCCGTATGATCATAAAGATCATGATTGATGACCTTCACAACTCTTCCGACGCAAACAGATTCTCCTAATCGATTAACCAGAGAGATGGTTTGGCCTTTTTGGGGAAGCGGCAGATATTCAAATGGGAAGGTTATTAAAGCTTCTTTTTCGTTATAGTTTAAATGGAGTATATAGATAGCAAGTCCCGGACACTTTGCGATACAAGTTCCACAGCCTGTACATTGGCTAAAATCAATGGTAGGTTGGTTTGTAATGGGATTGCCTACTTTTATGGCTCCCTTTGGACAAACTGTCTCACAAGGATTACAAGGTATCTCTTCGGTACACTCTATTATGGGAATTGGCCCACGTTGGTAATCATTTGCTTTGGGAAATGCCGTTGACAGCTTGAGTTCCTCCATCGAAGGGGCTCCTATTGTTTTTAAAGTTTGCATCTTGCATTTCCTCCCATTTAATTAATATTTCATCTTTTGACATTTTTCTTTTGAGTCCAAATTGACCACATCTTAATAAATTCAACCTTCTCCATTCTTCATTAATGAGCATATCTGCTTTTTCATTATCATAATATCCCAAAGACCAAGCAGCACTTATACCTGCTAAACGCCCTTCTTCCATTGCGGTACTGGCTTCCTCAATTCCGGATACATCTCCAGCAACATAAATACCTTTGACCGTGGTTTCCATATACTTGTTATGGATGGGTACATGTCCTCCCATCTTATCTAAATAAGTAAATTGACAACCCGATAGCCAAGCCAATTCTATAAGAGGCGTTAATCCCACAGCAAGACAAATGGTATCCACTTCAACAATTCTCTCGCTGCCTTGAACAGTATTCCAATTTGAATCTAATTTCACAATCTCAGCCGCTTCAACATGTTCTTTTCCCAATGCCTGTTTCACCGTATAGCCGGTATAAAAGGGGACTCCTGCTCTTCTTACTTTTGCCGTATGAACCCCATACCCACCAAGAACAGGTGCGGCCTCAAGGATCCCTACCACTTCTGCACCAGCTTGCAGCAATTGATATGAAACAATAACCCCCACATTCCCAGAGCCAATCATCATAATCCTTTTCCCCGGTAATACTCTGTGACAATTCATCATAGTTTGGGCAGCGCCCGCCCCCATAACCCCCGGCAATGTCCATCCTTCAAAAGGAATGGAATTTTCTGTTGCTCCCGAGGCAATAATAATTTTTTTTGCTTGTATACAATGGGATTTCTCTTTTTGTTTGGTAATCCAGATTGATTTATCTTGATCCATTCCACATACTTCAGAATCAAGCCATACTTCAATGCTCAACTCCTCTGTTTCCTTTAATAGCTGTTCTCCAATATGAATGCCTCTAATACCTGCTTTATGCTCTTTAGAACCAAAAAATTTATGGATCTGCTTAAACAATTGCCCCCCCGGTTGATTGTTTTCATCTATTACCAATACCTTTGCACCCGCCTTAGCACATTCGATTGCTGCAGAGAGTCCAGCCGGGCCTGCGCCAACAATTACAACTTCATATTCATTCATCCTGGTCACTTCTCTCCCAACTTCCTAAACCTTCTTGAGTCTTAATAACCATTCCATCTTCTACAGGGGTAATACAAGTCCTTACATTAGGTATGCCGTCAACCATCATCACACAGTCCGTGCATCTTCCAATACCGCAATAAAGCCCTCTGGGTTTATTGTTCTTTTTAGTATATCTAAATGTTTGAATGCCATTGGCTATTAATGCCGCTGCGATCATTTCCCCTTCGTATGCCTTTATTTCTTTGCCATCATAAAACACTGTAACGATTCTTCTTCTGCTCTCATCCCCTAAAATTGGATGTTTCATAACTCGCATATGTCAACCTCTCAACTTTAATTCTGAAAGGCAATTTTTCACCAACGCTATGATTTCATCGGAAGCCCCTGTCAGTGGCAACCTACATCCACCAACATTCATACCACTAAGATTTAGAGCCGTTTTAATGGGTATGGGACTGGTGGTGGCAAAGAGGCAATCAAATAGTTTCGTTAATTTTTTATTAATTGCAATGGCTTCACTATAATTCCCTATGAAATACTCATAAATCATCTGCTCCATTTTTAATCCCACAATATTTGATGCAACACTTACGACACCATAAGCACCAACTGCCAAACTAGGCAGTGTTAAAATATCATCTCCCGTGTATATAGAAAAATCATCGGGTACTACACAAACCATTCTAGATAGTTGAGCAGAATCTCCACCCGCTTCTTTCAATGCAACAATATTGTCAATCTCAGCTAATTTAGATAAAGTTTCAACAGACATGTTCACACCGGTTCGTCCTGGCACATTATACATCATGATAGGTAAATCCGTATTCTTCGACACTTCACAAAAGTGTGCATAAATGGATTCTTGATTTGGTTTATTGTAATAAGGGACAATAACCAATAGCCCATCCACTTGGCATTCGGAAATGCTCTTTATGTTTTCAATTGTTTTTCGAGTGCAGTTTGTTCCTACCCCTGCAATAACAGGAATGGTCACATTTTCCTTAACCGTATTTAATAAAGGGACTACTTCTTCACTTGTTATGGTTGGACATTCACCAGTGGTTCCATTAATCAATAACGCGCCGCTGCCTTCATTTTCCATTTTTTTTGCATGTTCAGCCACTTTGTCATAATTGATATTCAACTTTTCATCAAAAGGAGTAACCATTGCAGTAATAATTCTGCCCCATTCCTTCATATGCCCTGACCTCCATCATCACAATTATTTTATCTCATTAAGCAGCTCTAAGACTCCTACCTCTATAGGTAGCGCAAGAGCTGCTAAATTCGAAATTTGTTCGTCTTGCCATCAGTGGAGAGTCTGAAACTCCCACTGATGGGTCTCACTTCATTAACCCTAACTTGATTGGTCGAACTGGCTTTCTATAACTGGAAGGTTTTATATTCTCCAGTTTCTGGCCTGTTTCCTTTGAAAGTATCCTCTCAATGGCCTTTCGGCAAGTTCTCCCTTGACACAACCCCATGTTTGCCCGGGAAAATTTTTTTATTTCATTGACAGTACTTGCACCACTTGCTATTGCTTCAATAATCTCATCTTCTGTTATTTCCTCACATCTACATATTATCTTACTCATAAATTTTTCACTTCCTATAAATCATTCTTCTGTTTCACTGTTTTTATATCTGCCCCAAAACGCCAAAACATCTTTCATTAGATTATCCAAATGCTCTTCCATAATATTTTTGGCAAGTAACTCATCTCCTTTTTTTATCGCTTTATATATCATTTCATGATATTTGCTGTAAGGAGAATTAACCTGTTCCCTTAAGTCCTCAAAAATCCTTGATTGTTGCTTGAAAGTAGCGATTATATTATACAGGGATTCCAAAACAATATTTCTGGATGCTTTGGCAATGGTTTTATGAAATTCAATATCTTCCTCTGCAATACTCTCATTGTTGACAGATTTTATTTTTTGTGTTTTGAGAATATCTTCTAAGTGATCTAATTCTTCTTCAGTAATATATTTCGTCGCCAAAACAACCGTTTCTCTTTCGATGGCTTTTCTGGCCTGGATAACCATACTAAAATTCTCTAATAATTCACTTGTTATGATTTGATCAATTTTTTGTTTATGAAAATTAATTTTGTTAATGGTTTCAGCTTTTTGAATCGCTGTTCTACCCTCTTCTGTAATGTTTCTACCTTTATTTTTTTCTTTTTTTAAATAATGATTGTTCTCTAATTTAGACAACACTCTGCCAATTGTTGCTGTACTGATCTCAATATTTTTCTCTTTTAATCTGCTTTCAATGACCCAGGAGCCTAAAGGCTTATCAGAAGAAGATATTATTTTTAAAATAGAAATTTCATATTTATCAAGGATTTGCTGCATGATAATCACCTTTTTCCATTAAATTTTATTTTGAAACAACAATAAGATCTTATACTTGTCAACAACAAATCCTTGAAAAAAGTCTATTCTATATCGCTTTGTTGTTTTTGTCCAGTTATCATTGAAATGACAATGATTAATATGGCTGATATGGCTAATGCAATCAAGACTCGGTTGGCACCTAAAGCCGAGACCTGTGTAAGAGCAGCTCCTACTACAATTCCAGTTCGAGCGCCCCAAGGTGTTACTTTACTATTTTTCATCCCTTTTTCATGGGCTTCATCAGGTCTTTGCTTCCAAAGCAACCCAATTATCAATAATGGTACTAATCCTGCACCTGCCATTTGGTACGCGGCAGAAAACAAACTTAATATAGAGCTTGCGTAGATGGCTGCCACAGCTGCAAATACTCCTACTACTACCGTAAGTATTTTTGCATATCTTACTAAATCTTTATCTGTTGCCTCAGTTTTAAATGGCTTAATTAAGTCATTTACAACTAAGATGGCTGCAGAGTTCAAGTTTGAGTCTGCTGAAGACATTCCGGCCGCAAGAACCAGTGCAAATATCATAGCCGCTATAACCGGTGGTACATAATTCATCATAAACCATGGCATAGCCGAATCTGGTTCTAATCCTTGATTCATAGTAAAAATAATCATTCCTACAAAAGCGGTCAACATAACTGCTAAAATGGCTATAATACCACTCCATAATAACCCGTGTTTCGCTGTTCTTGAATCTTTAGAAGCGAAACATCTTTGCCAATATATTTGTGCAACAATGATTCCAATACACCCTGTAACAAATTTTGTAATTAAACCCATATAATCGGTCTCGGCCCCTCCTAAGAAAGACCACATATCCGGCCTATTTAATTCATTTAACCTTGTTCCAATTTCAGCAATGGAAAAGTTAACGGGCATAAATGCGTAAATATAGAATATGACTCCGAAAATTAAAACCAACACCCCTTGAAGCAAGTCTGTCCAGGCAACCGAATAAATGCCCCCTAAAGTTGTATACAATATAAATACTGCTGAAAAAAGGAAGATGATGGGAATAGGGTTAACGCCTGTTATAATATTAAAAATACTTCCTAAAGCTTTCCCTTGTCCACCTACCCATGCAATCATAATCATAGAAGCTAAAACACCTGCTAGAGCTCTTGTTACTCTGTCTTTTGTAATTAAATCATCCAGCAACTCAGGAAAAGTATTATAGGTAAATTTTCCTGCAAATCCCGCCAAGAATAGTGCAAATATAATTTTAGATCCTTGCTCACCTAATATGAATGCCATCCATGGCAACCCAATAGCATAACCTTTTCCGGCATGGCCAACAAAATTACCCACTCCCATAATAGTAGCAAATTGTGTAAAAAATATCAGATACATGGGAAAAGATTTATTCCCAATAGCATAACTGGAGAAGCTCTGACCTGCCTGATCTTTGAAACGCAATGAAATAGCTAAGAATGCACCACACATTATAATCGTAACAATCCACAGAATAGTTCCTAACGTCATAATAAACCCTCCTTTTTTTCATAATTCTATTTGAAGATTTGGAATCCTCTACACACCCTCCTTTCATCCAAATCTACTAATATTCAACTCATCAATAGCCATTGAAGTTTTTTCATGGCACACCAATTGGGACAATAATTTTCCTGTAATGGGCGCCAAAGCAATGCCATCTCCGCCGTGGCCTGTTGCAATAAAAAACCCTTCATTTTCTTTTACCTCACAAATTATAGGTTTTCCATCTTGAGATAAGGGTCGAAAACCAGCAAAAGATCGGATCATGTTTATCTTTTTTAGAATAGGAAAAAAATATGTGATTTGTTTTGTCAGTGTTTCAATAGCTTCATAAGTTGTATTTTTATTAAAGTTCCCCTTTTCTCTTGTGCTTCCAATTAAATAATTTCCATCAGCTGTTTGACTAAAAGCTAGACCTATACCCAATCTTTTATCAATGGAATCTGCTTCAATTAATTCCGGTTTCAATTTAGAAACAATATAATCTGAACTCCAAATATTTTCTTTTCCCAGTGAAGGCAACTGCTCTGTTACCAAGATCTGCCCTTTCAACGGGGTTACTGGAATATCCACATGGACAAGCTTCCCAATGTCAGAAGACCATGATCCCGCAGCATTTATTATGGTCTCCGTTTCAATACTGCTGCCATCATCAAATCTTATCTGCCACCAACTGCTGAGTTTATTAATCTCACTGATGTTCTTATTTCTGTATAAATCCATGCCCATATCTAAATTGCTCTTTAGAAAAGCTTTCATTACTCTCATAGGATCTACTTGGGAATCTCTTGTTCCAAAAGTGGAAGCAATAATCCCTTCTTTAACATAAGGGTGCTTTTTCTTAACTTGTTTCTTATCAATTATTTCGATGTCTAAACCATACTTTCTTTGAGAATCAACATAGCTTTCCATTAAGCCCAAATGCTCTTTTTTATCAATTAGTATCATACCACCTCGTGTATGAAACCCAATATCCATTCCTAAATCATTGGATAAATTCTTATAAATCTCTAAACTCTCAATGGCAAGTTCAAGACTAATACCTGGTGCCTTAGATTGTAAAAGGATCATATCATCACATGCGCCTGAAGCGCCTGCACCTATTTCATTTTTTTCTACTAAAGATACTTTTTTTCCTCTTTTTAAAAGATAGTACGCACAGGATAGGCCTATAATGCCTCCTCCAACGACCACTGCATCATATGTTTTCATTTACGTTTCCCCCATTGCTCATCATGTGATGAGTGCTTATGCTATATAATATCTCCATGAAGTATTACTTGTCAATATAAAATCTGAAAATTTTAAATTATTTAAATATTCCCATTTTATTAGATATTTCCTGTTGACTCTGGGCTTATATGTCATATATAATAAAATCACTACTCATCACATGATGAGTCAATCATCCGAATAAGGGGGCGTTTATAAATGTCAGGTAAACTATTGATCATTGACCTTACCTCAGAGAAGATATCCCAACAAATAATATCCAAAGAAATATACAAAAAGTATATCGGGGGAAAAGGATTAGGTGCTTATTTACTAATGAATATGTTGGAAAAAGGAACCGATGCATTGGCAGCTGAAAACCCTTTAATCTTTCTAACAGGTCCTATTACTGGCAGTCTCTTCCCTACTTCCGGAAGGATGGTTGTTGTAAGCAAATCTCCCTTAACAGGCACTTTTACAGATTCTCATGTTGGAGGTTTTTTAGGAAATGAAATTAAAAAAACAGGTTATGATGGCATTATCATTACGGGAAAATGCCATGATAGAAAGTATTTGTGGATACAGGATGAAAAGGTGGAATTCAGAGATTGCTCCCATCTATGGGGTGAAAAAGTATCAATAACTGTAGATCAACTCCGTCAAGAAACGGACCTCAAAGCAAGGGTCGCATGTATCGGTCCTGCTGGAGAAAATCTTTCTTTAATTTCCACTATTATGATGGACAAAGACAGTGACAAAACCAGAGCGGGCATTGCTGGGCGAACTGGTTTAGGTGCTGTAATGGGTTCCAAAAACTTGAAGGGTATAGTTGTTATGGGGACTCATAAGCTCTCATATGAAAATGAAAGCCTTATGAAGGACAGTCGACAAGATACTGTTAATGTTATAAAATCAACAGATTTTATGAAAGTTAGAAATCAATACGGTAGTGCCAATCTCATAGGCCCTATGAATGAACAGGGCTTTCTGCCTACCCGAAATTTTAAAGAAGGCTTTATTGAAAATGGTGAAGAACTGTACTGCGAGAATATGAACAGACATAAAAGCAGAAACGTCACCTGTTTTAACTGCCCCATTGTATGTGGTCAGATTATTAAGACAAAAAAAGAGACTGAAATAAAAATAGAATATGAAAGCATTGCACTATTAGGCAGTAACAATGGCATCACAGGCTTTATGGATGTAGCTGATGCTTGTTTGATTTGTAATGAATTGGGAATTGATACCATGTCAGCAGGTGTTGTCATAGGTTTTGCTATGGAATGCAAAGAAAAAAATTTAATTCATACAGGTCCCGATTTTGGCGATGCAAAAGGTCAACTGGAATTGCTTGAAGATTTGGCCTATCGTAAGAATTTAGGAAAAATATTTGCGGATGGTGTAAGACGTGCTTCTGAAAAAATAGGCCAAGGCAGTTACAAGTTTGCCATTCATGTAAAAGGTCTTGAAATGGCAGGCTATGAACCGAGAACCTCATGGGGAATGGCTTTAGCTTATGCAACAGCTGATAGAGGTGCTTGTCACCAAAGATGTTGGACCGTAAACACTGAAAGGACCGGAGGATTAAAGATGTTCTCCTTTGAAGATAAACCTGAATTCATTATAGACATTCAGAATGAAAGAGCTGCCGCTTTTTCTATGCTTATATGTGACTTTTTACCCTTTGAACAAACAAGTATGCTGTCTGCATGGGAAGCTGTAATGGGCATGCCGCTTTCTGAGAAAGAATATATTTTAGCAGGAGAAAGAATCTGGAATTTGATAAAACTGTTCAACATCCGAGAAGGTTTAAGTAGAAAAGAGGATATCCTTCCACCTCGAATGTTTGAAGACAAGTTGAAGCTTCCTGCAAATATCTATGATAAGGATTCCGTTGTCATCCCCAAAGATGCCTTCGAACATGCATTGGATATATACTATGAAAAAAGAGGCTGGAATCAAGAAGGAATCCCCACTTTAACTAAACTCAAGGAACTTGATTTAGAAGAATACAAGTGTTATATAGGTGAATGAAAATGTTCAATGAAAAAATCGTGACAGAGGAGCCTCTTAGCCTTGAGAAATATCTTGAAGAAATGAAAAAAAGTGATGAGCGAAAACACATCACAGGGTCTGCCCTTATGATTAAACTAAATGGGAAGTTTGTTCAAAACAAGAATATACCAAAAACCATTTTGCATAAAGGTGATATCATTAGTATTTTTCCTTTATTAGGAGGCGGCTAATGTCCCTTAATCTTTACTTTTTATAATCAGCAAATCACCTTCTGTTTTGAAAATGCAACCTTCTTTTTCTACGAGTTCATTGCTGATGCCTATGGTATCCTCTCGATACAGCGTCTTATTTATTAAAGGATATAAAAAGCCTTTAAGGGTAATCCCTTTGGTAATAGGACTCAGTGATAAAAGAGATATCATATCCCCAGCTTCGCCTCGAATCACATTTGATTCTTCTGAAAGAAAAATCTCGTTGTAATCGTCTATGACTACGCCTTTCAAATGATTCTGCCGAATATAATAGAGGAGTTGTATATTAGCAAGAGTATGATCCAATCTTGATCCAGTACAGCCAAAAAGCCCAATTTTACATGCCTTTTTACCAATAGCAACCTCTACCGCTATGTGTGTATCTGTCTTATCTTTCTTGCTAGAAAAAGCATGGGTTTCAATGCCATGTTCAAAATAATAATTTGCTATTTCAGGTGATAAGGAATCAAAATCACCTACAATCAAATTCGGCATTATTTCCATCTCATAAGCATGTCTTGCACCCCCATCGGCACACACAATAAAATCATATTCTTTGTCAATAATACCTTTTATTCTTTTATAATCTTGCATGCCCCCATTGGAAATGACTGCGACATTCATTTGTAACACCCCGCGTTGTAAAACATAGATAAGAGATAACAGATAATAGATAATAGATAATAGTTGAGGTTGGTTTTGCATAAGCAAAACCCTCATTGAAATATAATCAGAGATTTTGTGAAACACAATGACCTAACAGCAATCTTTGATTGGGTCGTAGGTCAGGTGTCGCGAAGTCTAAATCTTTGATTTAGTTAACGAAGCCGATAAATCCACCATAACTCTTATCTTTTATCTATTATCTCTTATCTATCTTTTATTTCATCGCTTCTAAAAACCGATTCGTATTCTCATATACATCTTTAGCGCCGAAGATTGCTGATCCTGCAACAATTACATTTGCACCTGCATTAATAACTTCTCTAACGTTATCAAGCTTGATCCCACCATCTACCTCAATATCTATGTTTAATCCTCGGGAGTCAATAACGCGCTTTACATCGGATATCTTAGTAAACATGTCAGGAATAAAACTTTGTCCTCCGAATCCTGGATTCACAGACATAATCAGTACCATGTCTATCTCATTCCATACATAATCTAAGCAATCAATAGGCGTCGACGGATTCAGAGAGACTCCAACCTTGTGCCCTAAAGATTTTATCACTTGAATGGTGCGATTCAAATGTACACAAGCTTCTGCATGAACGGTTATGAATTTTGTATTACTTGTAGAAAATTTTTCAACATATTGATCTGCATTTTCAATCATTAAATGCACATCAAAAGGAATCGTTGTTTTACCTTCAAGGCTTTCTACAATCAATGGTCCAATAGAAATATTAGGAACAAAATGCCCATCCATAACATCAATGTGCAAAAGATGTGCGCCTGCTCTTTCAACTTGTTTAATATCTTCTAAAAGATTTGAAAAATCAGCGGATAATATAGAAGGTGCTAATTGAATCATTTCAGTATCTCCTCTGCTCCTGTATTTCTTTCAATAATAACAGATAAGAATCATATCGAGAGGCTGCAATTTCCTGGGATGCAACTCTGCTTTTAATCTCGCATTGAGGTTCATTAAGATGCCTACATCCTTTAAATCGGCAATTCTGAGTAAAGCCTTCGAATTCTGGAAACATATAGGTGAGTTCTTCTTCTTCGATATCTACCATATCCAATGACGAAAACCCCGGCGTGTCCAAAACACTGCCTCCAATGTCTAATTCCATAAGCTCAACATGACGGGTTGTATGTTTTCCCCTTTCCGCTTTCAGACTGAGTTCTCCTGTTTGTAAGCTCAATCCTGGCTGTATGGCATTAAGAAGTGAGGATTTTCCTACTCCAGATGGTCCTGCAAATATAGTAATGCGATCTTTAAGCTTCTCTTTAAGTTTTGCAATGCCTTCTTCTGTTTTTGTGCTTGTACAAATCACATCATATCCCGCACCTTCATAAATGGCAACCATCTTTTCTCTAATCTGTGGGTCCACAAGGTCCGCTTTATTCAAGGTAATACATGCTTCTATATCATTTTTTTCTATGGTCACCAAGAATCGATCTAATAAATTCACATTGGGCTCCGGCATAGTAAAAGAAAAAACGATTATGGCCAAATTGATATTGGCTACAGGAGGTCTAATAAGATAATTATCTCGCTCTAATATTTTGCAAATCGTTCCAGTATCATCCGGTTTCGTATCAATTATTACGCGATCCCCTACAGCAGGTATGATTTTTTCTTTTCTAAAAATGCCCCTGGCTTTGCATTCATAAATATGATTGTCTGGAGTTTTTACGTAATAAAAGCTACTAATGCCTTTAATGATGATACCCTCAATCATAAAATATACCTTCTTTAAAATCAATATTTCTCTCAGCAATCAAAGCATCATCAAAATAAATGGCAATTCTTGCCTTTCCAGTTCCAGTAATAATAATGTCTTCTTTACCACTATTTTCTTTATTGTGTACATCATTATAAATGATTTCTATATTACCTTCTTGAATCTTGAAAATCTTAATAGTGAAGATATCATTTAAAGCCTCATCGTAAAACAGCCTCAAGGGCACTTCATATACATCAACGTCTGCCCCAGTTTCATCGGATTCCGGATCATTATCTAAAATATCTTCCGGTCCCTTACTTACCACAAGACTTATGGCCGTATTTTCCTGAATTTCTTTACCTGCTTCTATACTTTGAGAAATGACCAGGTCTCTTTCATGCTCATCGCTGGGAAGATATTCTATAGTTCCTATCTTCAGACCTGCAGATTCTATATCGGATTTCGCCTCATCAATAAGTTTTCCAGCCACATTGATCATGAGAATTGTTTTTATTTTAATTCCATCACTTACTACAAGATCCACTTCCGTATTCTCCGGAATTTGTTCTTTGGGATCTGGATTTTGGCGAATGATGATACCCACAGGCAACTCACTGGCTTCTCTGGCAATAATGCCTTCATCCAAGTTGTTTTTCTCCAACAAAAATAATGCATCATCAATTTTTTTGTTTATGAGAGTAGGCATCTCAACCGTTCTTATCCCTTTGCTTACAACCATCCGAACAACAGCACCCTCTTTGACTACCGCCCCTGGTTCTGGGTCTTGAGAAATGACTTGGCCTTCTAGTACATCTGAACTATACGCTTCATTTTTTTCGGGTAGTAATCCCTTTTCATCCAGAACTGTCATAGCCTCCGTATAGTCAAAATATATGATATCCGGCACATTAATTTCTTTGACAAAAAATAAGCCCTTTAAAAACATAATAGAATTGCTAAATACAAAGGCAAGGAATATGGCTGCCGCAATGGCACTCATTCTAATAATGAAATTTTTCTTTAAAAAAATACTCTTTTGTTTTATTTTTCGTTTACCCATATCTACTGCTGATTTTTCTCTGGAATCAGTCATAACCGGCATTATCCGTGTTGCTTTGCTATCTGCAGAATCTTTATAGACCACTTGATAATTGGCATTTAAAGCTTTCTCCAGGTCTTGAAGTATTTCCACGGCTGAGTGATATCTTTTAATCTGAATTTTTTGAGTCGCTTTCATAATAATGGCTTCAAGAGACTTAGGTATTTTTGCATTAACCTGAGATGGTGATTTCATGTCTTCACTAATATGCTTCATGGCCACAGAAACAGCACTATCCCCTTCAAAAGGAACCTTCCCAGTCACCATTTCATACATAACAATTCCCAATGAATAGATATCTGATTTTTCATCTACATATCCACCCCTTGCTTGCTCTGGTGAAAAATAATGCACAGACCCCATCACACTTTCGCCACTTACAATCGTAGAAGACGTCACAGCTTTAGCAATACCGAAGTCCGTGACCTTCACCCGACCTTCCTTAGTGATTAATATGTTGTGAGGTTTAATATCTCTATGAATTATATGATTTTTATGGGCATGATTCAGAGCTGAAGCAATTTGTTTCCCAATATGCACTGTCTTTTCGGCTGATACCATTTTTTCCTGCTCAATGAGTTCGCTTAGAGTCTGTCCCTCAATGTATTCCATTACAATATAATGAATGTTTCTTCCCTCAAGGCCCACATCGTATACATTTACAATGTTAGGATGTGACAGACTGGCTGCTGACTGAGATTCCCTCTTAAAACTTTGAATTAATTTATCATCCTTGGTGAATTCCGGTTTAAGGATCTTGACTGCAACATTTCTCTTCAATAGTCTACATCGAGCTTTAAAGACAACAGCCATGCCGCCTTCTCCAATTTTTTCAATAATTTCATATCTTCCACTTAAAACTTTGCCTATTATCATTTTATATCATCGCCCCCATTTTTTAAGGCCAAAATAGTGATGTTATCCTTGCTTTCTCTTGAATTTGCAAGCCCTACAATAACGTCACAAGACTGTTGAATGTTTTCTTTATTTGAAAATAAATCAACAAATTCCTGTTCATCTACTTCTTCATACAAGCCATCTGTACACAAAATCATGATGTCTTCTTTTTCTAAAGAAATTTTATACATTTCTGCTTCTATAGGATCTATCATCCCCAATGCCTTTGTAATGACATTGCGTTGAGGATGGTTTTCTGCCTCTTCAAGAGATATTTTTCCTTTTCTATAGAGTTCAGCGGGAATGGTATGGTCTTCAGTAATCTGATCAACCTTTCCATTTCTAAGCAAATAAGCCCGACTGTCCCCCATATGCGCTAAAAATACTTTATCCAAAAAAGTATATAAGATAATAATTGTGGTACCCATTCCCTTATATCCTATATGGTGATTGGATAATTCTATTATTATTTTATTAACCTTTTCAATACAAGTAGACAGACATTGATACACTTTTTCGTCATCAACGTTATGGTCCAAAGGATAGTGCTTCAAAAAATCCGCAACACTTTCTACTGCAGTTTTACTTGCAATATCACCCGAATTACATCCTCCTACACCGTCTGCAATAATAAAAAAACGACGGTCATGGGAAATATAATAGGAATCTTCATTTTTTTCTCTTATGGCACCTTTATCTGTCTTAACTCCAATCTGCATAATCATCCTCCAGAATAATTCTCATAATAAGATTATATATAAATTGATGCAACATTGTCATTCCTTTTTTATCATTTTACAGATAAAAAATCCATCTGTTTTCTGTACGTTAGGATACAATTGGAGCATATCATCACCTATGCCAAGCTTTTCAAATAGTTTTTCATCTGGTTTGACTACTGAAAAACCTTTATTCTCTGTCATAAATCTCTTAATGACCTCTTCATTTTCCTTTTTGGAAATTGTACAGGTACTATAGACTAAAACACCATCTCTTTTCACATAAGTACTGGCATTTTTTAATATGCGATATTGTATATCTGCAAATTGCTCTAATTCTTCCCTTTTTTTGGTGTATTTAATCTCTGGTTTTCGTCTGATCACACCTAATCCGGAACAAGGAACATCCGCCAGTACCCTCTGTGCCTTTTTCTCTAAATTTTTATCAAGGACAAGGGCATCCTGTATTTTCGATTCTATTATTTCAGCCCCATGACTTTTAGCCTTTTTATTGAGGAGTTCTATCTTATGAGGATGTATGTCATAAGCATACAGTCGCCCTTTGTTCTTCATAAGTTCTGCTGCGAAGAGACTTTTCCCCCCTGGAGCTGCACAAACATCTACAACAAAATCATTTGGTCTTGGATCCAACGCCTTAACCGCTAACATAGAGCTTTCATCCTGTATTTGATAAAATCCCTGTTCAAATAAATCATTATTGATTAATCCTTTTCCCTTCACAATAAGGGCTTCTTCAAGGTAATTTCCTTTTCTAACTTCAAAACCTCTGTCAGAAAGCAATGTAGATAAAGTTTCTGCATCTGTTTTCAGCCTATTGACTCGAAGGGTGACTTCAGGTGTCATATTCCCTGCAACTAATAGTGCTTCTGTAAACTCTTCAGAATAGACCTTCAGCCATTCTTCTATCATCCATGGCTCATAAGAGTATTTTACTGATAAGTGTTTTATGAACTCTTTTTCCCTGTCGGGAAGTCCAATTTCATCCTTCTTCCTTGAATAATTTCTCATGACTGCATTGACAAAACCAGCATGTCTTTTGGAATATCTTCTGGTTAATTGTACACTTTCATTAACCGCAGCATATGCAGGGGTACCCGATAAAAAAATGAGTTGATAAAGTCCCATTCTAAGTATGATTAGAACTTCGCTTTTCAACTTCTTTAAGCCGTTGGTCACAAAGAAAGACAAAGTATAATCAAGGTAAATTTTATTCTCTATAACCCCATATACCATCTCTCTAATAAATGCACCTTCATCGATCTGATATTTTCTTAAGTATTTGTTGATTGTAATATTTGAATAAGCCTTATGATCCTCTACTTCCAATAAGATTTCTAAAGCCACTTGCCTCTCATTTTTCATGAATAACCCTTCCCAGAATTAATGAATAATTAACAATGAACAATGAATAATTAAGGAGGGATTTTGTAGGCATACAAAATCCAATTTTATAATTGAAGATTTTGGAACAAAATCCACCTTCATTATTCATTATTCATTATCCATTCTTCATTCTCATCCATCCTGAATTTTGGATGAATGAACTACCTTCTATTCCTCATCATCATTAATCTTAATAAATTACCTATGGCCACTGCCATTGCAGCAACATAAGTTAATGCAGCAGCATTTAATACCTTTTTAGCATCCTTAATTTCATTGTTTTGTATGATACCATTGCCCTCAAGTTGAAGAATGGCCCTACTGCTGGCATTAAATTCTACAGGAAGTGTAACTACCTGAAAAACCACTGCAGCAGAGTATAGATAAATAGCAATATTAATAAGAAATTCTCCGCCACCGCCCATGAAAAACCCTAAAAATGCCAGAGGAAAGGCTGCTTGTGAAGCAAATCCCACTGTGGGTGCTATGGTGTTTCTAATTTGGAGTGGTGCATAGCCTTTGGCATGTTGAATGGCATGACCGGATTCATGAGCCGCAACACTGACAGAGGCAACAGATGTTCCATTATAAACTTCACTGGATAAGCGAAGAATCCGTTTCCTTGGGTCATAATGATCTGAAAGTGACCCTTTAGAATACTCAATCTCCACGTTTGAAAGCCCATTCTGATCCAATATTTTTCTGGCTGCTTGGACGCCTGTTATATGCTGCTTATTTTGAACACGCAAGTACTTTGAAAAGGTTGTTTTCACCCGTGCTTGTGCATACATCGCAAAAATAATGGCCGGTATCAAAAAAATCATGCTTGAATAATAACCCATTCCAGCTCCATAATATCCCATAAATTAATCCTCCATTTCTAAGTTGTAACCTGTTTCAATTTTATTTCCCCGTAAATACTCATCTACAGTAACAGCCTTTTTATTTGGAAACTGAATCCTCGTGAGAAGAATCACGCCTTTTCCTGTAGAAACCTTAATGCCTTTAGAAGTTGCTGATAGGATGGTTCCATTGGGCTGGTCAGATTCTTCTTTCGAAACATTAGATTCTAAAACTTTTACACGCATTCCTTTATAAATCATATACGCCATGGGCCATGGATTCAGCCCCCGTATAAGTCTTTCTATCTCAACAGATTCCTTTTTCCAATTGATTTTGCCTATTGTTTTGTCCAACATGGAAGCATAAGTTGCTTCATTATTGTTTTGTTTTTCTTGTTTGATTGTTCCTGATTCAATTTGTTTCAAGGCCTCAACAATCATTTTTCCGCCTTTTTCGGCTAAAATATCATGTAGTTCTCCGGTGGTTTTAGATCCAACTTCTACTTCCTCTTTAAGTAACATATCTCCAGTATCCAACCCTTTATCCATTTCCATAATGGTAATGCCTGTTTTCTCTTCTCCATTAATCACAGCCCAATGGATGGGCGCTGCACCTCTGTATTTGGGTAATAGGGATGCATGTATGTTGACACATCCATAAACAGGTATCTTCAAAATTTCTTCTGGAAGAATCTGTCCGTATGCGGCCACAACAATGCATTCCGGATTAAGTGCTTTCAACTCTGTTAAAAACACCGGGTCCTTGATTTTTTGTGGTTGGAATACAGGCAAGCCCGCTTCTACCGCCACTTTTTTAACAGGTGTATACTGAATTTTTTTACCTCTCCCTTTTGGTTTGTCCGGCTGACTAATCACAGCGGCTACCTCATGGCCTGCTTCGCAAATTTTTTTCAAGGCCTCTGCTGCAAAATCCGGGGTTCCCATAAAAACAATTCTCATCTTTATAATCTCCATCTTTATTGTTCGTTATAAGTAATACTCTCTGCTTTTTCAGTAAAAAGAATGCCATTGAGGTGGTCGATTTCGTGACAAAGAGCTCTTGCTAAGAATTCTCTTCCTTCATACTCTACCGTTTCTCCAATTCTATTCAGTCCCTTTACTTTTACATACTCTGGTCGCTTTACTTTCCCCACCCGATCGGGAATACTTAAACAACCCTCATCCCCCAATATTTCCTCTTTGCTGGATTCTATTATCTCTGGATTTAGTAATTCTATTAAACCTTCACCAATATCAATAACAATGATTCTTTTAAGGATTCCTACTTGAGGCGCAGCTAACCCCACGCCACTATTCTCATACATGGTCTGAGCCATATCATCCAAAAGTTGAGTGACTCTTTGATTGATGGCTTCAACCTTTTTTGCTTTTTTATTAAGAACCTCGTCTCCCTTTTTGACAATATTCCTTATGGCCATTTATTTCTCCTCCTGTTTACATAAAACTATATGGATTAATATCGATGGTTACATGATACCCTTTTTTTTCAAAGTGAATTGATTTATCTTTTATATTGTCTATTATACCTCTGAATTTAATCCGGTCAACAGGTTTGCATTTAATTAGAATCTGGAACCTGTATAAATCGTTAATTTTTTGCCTTGGTGCTGGGCGGGGTCCTAAAATATAGTGGGCATCTTGGCTACCTATTGCATTTTTAAATTCTTCCATTATTTTTCTCGACAATACACTTGCCTTTTTCTCATCCGTTCCTGAAATCATCATTTGAATAATATCCACAAAAGGAGGATATTCCATTTGCTGTCTCATGACAATCTCATTGTTATAAAAAGTATGGTAATCATGTTCTGAAGAAGCTGTGATGGCATAGTGATCCGGTTTATATGTTTGAACAATAACCTGCCCTTTATAGTCTCCTCTTCCAGCTCTTCCTGCTGCCTGAGTAATCAACTGAAAAGTTCTTTCACTGGACCGGTAATCCGGAATGTTTAAAGAAATATCTGCCGCAACGATACCCACCAGCCCAACATTAGGAAAATCTAATCCCTTTGCAATTATTTGAGTTCCAACAAGTATGCGTGTTTTCCCTGTTTTAAAATCCCCCAATATTCTCTGAATGCTTCCTTTTTTACTTGAGGTATCCATATCTAACCTTTCACAAGTATACTCCGGAAAAATCTCTTTGACATAGGCTTCAACCTTTTCTGTTCCAACTCCAAAATACTTGATATACTTACTTTGGCATTCCGGACATATTTCAGGCGTTTTTTTCTGATAGGCACAGTAATGGCAGACACAAGATTTAGAATTCATATGATAGGTCATGGATATTCCGCAGGAGGGGCATTTAAGTACATATCCACAGTTTCTACAGGAAATGAATGAAGCATATCCCCTTCGGTTTAAGAAAAGAATTACCTGCTTGTCAGCTAATAATGTTTCCTGCATTTTATCATATAAGTTTTTGCTAAATATACTCTTATTGCCGTATTGAAGTTCTTCACGCATATCAATAACCTCTATGGATGGAAGAGGAACTTGATTATACCGACTTAAAAGCTCGATTCGGTTATAGGCCCCCAATTCACTTTTATAATAGGATGTCACCGTTGGGGTAGCCGTTCCCAAAACTAAAACAGCATCATTGATTTCTGCTCGCTTTCTTGCCGTATCTACTGTGTCATATTTAGGTGTATGGTCTGATTTATAAGAGGGTTCATGTTCTTCATCTACGATAACAATACCCATATTCTTTAATGGCGCAAACAAAGAGGACCTTGCACCGATTACAATCCGGACATCGCCTCTTTTGATTCTAATCCATTCATCATATCTTTCGCCCATGGAAAGCTTGCTATGTAAAATAGCGAGCTTTGATTCACCAAATCTTCCTTTGAATCGCTCAACCATCTGCAAAGTCAGTGATATTTCAGGCACTAACATAATAGCATTTTTCCCAACTTCAATAGCTTTTTGAATGAGCTGCATATATATTTCTGTTTTGCCACTTCCAGTAATTCCATGAATCAAATAAGTCTGATGAATATCTTGTTCTATGGAAGGTACAATGACTTGAATTGCTTTTTCTTGCTCCAAGGTCAGGCTTTTGATATCTTTGATTTCCCCTTCTAAATCCATGTATGGCACTCTATTTTTTTGAATCTGAACCACTTCAATGATGCCTTTTTTTTCCATGGTTCTTATGGTGCTCATCTCAATTCCGTAATCTTTTTTTAATTCAGCGCAAGAGACTAAACTGTGATCCGTAAGTATCTCCAACAGCAAACACTGTTTAACACCCGTTTTTTTCTCTTTAAGATCCATTGCCAGTTCTTCGTCTTTTAATTTAACATAAGACCGATACACTTTTGACATTTTGCTTTTTAAGTGCTCATGAACGGACAAAACGCCTTTACTTTTTAAATAATTAACTCTGGCTTCAGCTTTTTCTCCTAAAATTTTAGTTACCTGATTCATTTCCATTTTTTCTTTTATTTTGAGGAGTTGTAGAATTTTTTCATCCATTGTATCTGGCTCTACGGATAACTCATCATGAATCAGCTGAATTATTTTTTGTTTGCTCATGGAAGCTCCCGGCGGAATGAAGCAAGAGACAGCATCCATATAGCGACAGGCGTATTTTTCTTTCATCCAGCAACAAAGATTAATAGATTCTTCACTTAAGGATACTTCATCCTTCATTACTTTAAGAACCTGTTTTAGCTTTTGGGAATCTATATGAGTGTCATTCTTTGCAGTAAATACAAATCCCTCATATGTTTTATTCCCTTGGCCAAAAGGCACTAAAACCCTAGACCCTATGGGGACATCTTCATTGCATTTATATGTATATAAACGATCGGTATGATTGCTTTTTTGGTTCAAAACTACTTCTATATATTTCATCTATCCACCCCATATAAGTAAAAAGAGTAGATTTCCCTACTCTACGGTATACATTTTAACTTTGTCCAGTATAATATTCGCGACTTCCCATTTGCTTTTCATATCATATTGAGTGGTATTCCCATTGGATTCTATGATTTCGATGATATTGGTATCTCCCTTAAAACCAGCACCAGCTTCTTTAATATTATTGGCTACAATAAAATCAAGATTTTTTTTAATTATCTTTTCACGTGCATGTTGGGTGACATGATCCGTTTCAGCTGCAAAGCCTACTAAGATTTTATTCCCTTTTTTCTTCCCTAATTCCATAAGGATGTCCGGATTTTGTGTGAGCTTTATGTCCAGAGCACTTCCGTTTTTCTTTATTTTATGGTTTTGAATGATTTCAGGTCGAAAATCAGAAGGTGCTGCAGCTTTTATCACCACATCTGCCCATAGAAAGAATTTATTGACCGCTTCGAACATCTCCTGAGTGCTTTTTATTTCAATTTTCTTAATACCGTCCTTGCATTTTAGGCTGACTGGCCCAGAAATTAAAACCACCTCTGCCCCTCTTTTATGCGCAGCCTCCGCAAGAGCATAACCCATCTTACCTGAAGAATGATTGGTAATATATCGCACAGGGTCAATAGCTTCTACAGTAGGACCCGCTGTAATCAACATTTTTTTACCCATTAAATCTTTTTCTTCATGACTTCTATTAAGTATTTCAAGAGTGTTATCTACAATAACTTCTGGATCAGGGAGCTTTCCCTTTCCATAATCACCACATGCCAACAAACCCTCTTCTGGTTCAATCACATGAAATCCTGACTCCCTCAATTTAATTAGGTTCTGCTGAAATATTTGATTTTCATACATATTGGTGTTCATAGAAGGCACCAATATTATGGGACATTTTGCCGCCATGACAGCCGTCGTCAACATATCATCTGCGATGCCCGATGCAACTTTTCCTATAAAATTTGCAGTGGCAGGAACAATAACAAAGGCATCTGCCTTTTTTGACAACTCGATATGTTCTACTTCCCAAGTCCTTATCTCTGAAAACATATCTGTAATAACATCATTACCTGAAATGGTTTGAAAAGATAAAGGTGTAACAAATTTGCATGCATTATTAGTCATAATCACATCAAATGTAAACCCAAGTTTTTTAAATCGACTCACAACATCCAATGCTTTATAAGCTGCAATTCCCCCTGTAATACCTATTACTAAATGCTTTTTCATTCTTTAAACTCCAACATCGTATTTATCTTCACGTTCGAAACGAATCAATCCATTTATAATTTCATCGGCAGCAATAGAAACAGGTTTGTCAATTTCTGATTCTAATAATTTAGCCTTTCCGTCAATAAGCTCCCTTGCTCTTTTCGCGGCAACAATAACAAGGGAATATTTGCTATCTACTTTTTCACTTAAATCATTTATCGAGGGGTAGAGCATAGTAATTCCTCCTTATATTTATAAATTTGACTGTATATTTCCTCTGTAACTTTGTAATGTTCTGCTTCAATAATTGTTTTCACTTTTGTTGCTGCACATTCCACCTCATCATTTATAACACAATAATCATATTTGTCAATATAAGATATTTCTTTTAAAGCATTATTAAATCTCTCTTTAAAACTCTTTTCAGATTCTGTCCCTCTTTTTACAATTCTTTGTCTTAATTCTTTCATAGAAGGGGGTAGGATAAAAATAAAAATGCCATTTGGAAATTTTTCTTTTACTTGAAGTGCACCTTGAAAATCTATCTCCAATACAACATCCTGCCCAGATTCTATCTTATTTAAGATAAATTCCTTTGGCGTTCCGTAATAATTACCATAGACCTCCGCATATTCAATAAACCCATCTTCTTGTATTTTTGTTTGAAATGCTTCTTTTGTTACAAAAAAGTAATTCTTGCCTTGAATTTCGCCATCTCTAGGTGCCCTGGTTGTCTCAGACACAGACATAACAATATCCATTGTTTTTACAAGTTCTTTACAAATAGTCCCTTTTCCTGTTCCCGATGGCCCTGAGATTACAAATAATAATCCTTTATCCATACATTCTCCTCTCATCTGTTCTTTGCTATTCGTTTTTATCTGTTAATCTATTTGCAACCGTTTCAGGCTGCATTGCAGATAAGATGATATGTTCGCTATCAGCTACAATGACCGCACGAGTCCGTCTTCCGTAAGTCGCATCTATTAAAAGTCCCTTATCTCGTGATTCCTGAATCATTCTTTTAATCGGGGCTGACTCCGGACTAACAATGGCTATAACTCGATTGGCAGAAACAATATTGCCAAATCCAATATTTACAAGCTTAACGCCCATTTATTTTGCCACCTTTCGGTAAAAATATTATTATATATAAAATAAAGTATCATGGATACTTTTTCAATAGCTATGTTGATATTTATTCAATATTTTGTATTTGTTCTCGTATTTTCTCTATTTCGCTTTTCAGATCTACCACCATCTTTGTGATCTCCAAATCATTGGCTTTTGAGCCTATGGTATTCACCTCTCGATTTAATTCCTGAACAAGAAAGTCGAGTTTTCTTCCCGATGGTTCATGGTTTTTTTCCACACTTGACTTCAACTGTATCATATGACTTTCTAATCTCACAAGTTCCTCTGTTATACTGCACTTATCTGCAAACACAGCAGTCTCCATTGCCAATCTTTCTTCGTCTATCCCTATATTTTCCCCTAACAAGTCTTTAATTCTTTCATGAAGTCGTTCTCGATATTCTGATACAACATGAGGGGCTCTTTCATGAATTTTTTTCACATAATCTAAAATAATATCTCCCCTTAAGATAATATCTTCAGCTAACTTACTGCCTTCGTCACTTCGCATTTGGTCCAATTTAGCCACAGCCTCTAAAACAGGTTTCTGCATCATCTTAATAATAGCATCTTCATCGTCCACATCTGGTTTCAGCTTCATCACATCAGGAAGAGATGCCACTAAAGACAAAGAGATATCATCCTTTAAATCAAACTCTTTTACTAAAATTTTAAGATTCTCATAGTATTGTCCTGCAATCATAGTGTTTAACTGAACATTTGAATCATTTTCTGTAATATTTTCTACATTAATGGAAATATCAATTTTACCTCTTTTAATAACATCTTTTGCAAAATGCTTAATCTTTTCTTCCGCAAAGGAATACTTTTTGGGCATGCGAACTGAAATATCATTGTATCGGTGATTGACTGATTTTATTTCTACAATAATATTTCTTTTACCATCACAATATTCACTTCTGCCAAAGCCTGTCATACTTTTAATCATTCCTTTTTCCTCCTATATTAAATCATCGTCCCTTGACATATTTTAACTGCTTTTCCCTCCATGAGTGCGGTACTATTGGGAAGCAATGTAATTTTTAATTCTCCTCCAGCTATCTTAACATAGACTTCTTTTGAGGTTTTATTGAATCTGTTAGCCATAATGACCGCAGAGCATACACCTGTGCCACAAGCTAAAGTTTTCCCCGCACCTCTTTCCCATGTATCTACTATTAAGTTTGCTTCATCTATTACCTGAACAAAGTTGACATTGGTTCCCTGAGAAAAAATAGGATGTTTCTCAATTAATCCCCCGTAGTGTGCGGTCACCTGTTCATTGATTTCATCCGTGAAGATAATACAATGAGGGACGCCCATATAGACACATGAAATCTCAAAATATTGATCCTCTATTTTAATTTTATTACAGATGTATTCTTGCCCCTTACTATTATGGATAATGGCAGTTGAAGAAAAGTTCCATTGTCCCATATTGACACAAACAACGGATTCTTGGTCTTCAGATGAAAGGATGTTGATTTCTTTCGGGCCATCTCCTGTTTCTACCGAAAAGCTTTTTTTTGTACAAATGCCCTGATCGTATACATATTTTGAAAAGCATCTAATCCCATTTCCGCACATGCTTGCCAAGGAACCATCTGAATTGTAATACACCATTTTAACATCATGGGTGTCTGATTTTTCAACTAACATGAATCCATCTGCACCCATTCCAAAATGCCTATCACATGCCTGCACTGCCCTGTGGGATTTGTCAAGAATAGTTTCATCTCTATTATCTACAATAATAAAATCATTACCTGCCCCTTGCATTTTCCAAAATTCCATAAAAGCGCCTTCTTTCTTTCATTATCATTGTATATAATGACGAATAAATTTTCCACTTTATTTTGATTAATGTTAAAATAATATTATAAAGGCAGGTTACAGGTTACAGAGGACAGAGGACAAGTAGATGAAGTATGAAAGATTAGAAGATGAGAGATGATAGTTAATAGGATTTTGCAAGGCGCAAAATCCCTCCTTAATTCTTAATTCTTAATTTTTAATTTTTAATTAATATAGATGGGAGTTGAACATATGCCTTTCGATGGAATCGTAACATCCAATATTGTTTGGGAATTGAACCAAGTGCTCTCAAACGGAAAAATTGATAAAATATATCAACCTGAAAAGGATGAAATTATTCTTCATATTCGTGCAAATTCAAATAATCACAAATTGCTAATCTCTGCCAGTAGTAATTATGCAAGATTACATTTAATGAGTGATACAAAAACCAATCCCCAAACAGCACCCAATTTTTGTATGTTTCTTAGAAAGCACATTCAAGGGGGTAGAATATCTTCAATCCAGCAAAAAGATTTTGAGCGCATTGTTGAAATTTATATTGAAAGCCATAACGAATTAGGCGATCCTACCCTGAAAAAACTTATTATTGAAATAATGGGCAAACACAGTAACATCATCTTGGTGGACACAGAAACCCATAAAATTCTAGACAGCATCAAGAAAATTTCCCTGGATGTTAATAGATACCGTCAAATTCTTCCCGGAAGGCAATACATCTTACCTCCCGACCAAGGGAAAATATCTCCTTTATGCGTGGATAAATCATCTTTCATTGGAAAAATAAATGAAGCAAATGTCCCAGTCATAAAGGCAATTTATCTGTCCTTTCAAGGGTTAAGCCCTTTTATTGCGCGTCAAGTATGCGTGTTGGCGGGTGTGGACGAAGAGATGCCTTCCCACAACATAACACATCCTCAAAAAGAAGCATTATATGAACAGTTCTCTCAGATTACTGAAGCCATACGAGTGCATCAATATCGACCTTGTGTTATGACAGACTTCACTAAGTCCATAAAGGATTTTTATGCTTTAACCACTCCTTGGATACAAGAGTCTTTTGGATTTCAAAATTATGACAGTATCAGCATGGCGGTACAGATCTTTTACTTAAGCCGAGATACTCAAAACCGATTAAAACAAAAATCATCTGATTTAGATAAACACATTCAATCCTTACTGAGTAAATTAGGTCATAAAAAACAAAAATTAATCGAGGAAATTCTCCAAGCCGAAGGGGCAAGTGCTTACAGGCTTTACGGAGAACTCATTAATGCAAATATTTACCAAATACCAGAAGAAGCTTCAAAAGTTTTATTGGAGAACTACTATAATCCTGGAGAGCAAACTGAGATTACTCTTGACCCCAACTTAACGCCTTCTGAAAATGCACAACGCTATTTTAAAAAATACACCAAGTCCAAAACTGCCTATAAAGAAAAAAAACGTCAGTTGAAAGAAACCAATAAGGAACTGATTTATTTTGAATCTGTTCTTCAAAATATAGAAAATGCGGGATCTCCTCAAGATATAGAGGAGATAAGACAAGAACTCATGGAGGAAGGTTATATTAAAAAAAGAAAGACACAACGTAAAAACAAACAGAAACCCTCCAAGCCTTTAAGCTTTACATCTTCTGATGGTTTTACAATTTTAGTTGGAAAGAATAATATTCAAAATGATACACTGACCCTCAAAACAGCCTCTAAATCGGATGTTTGGTTCCATACCAGACAAATCCCTGGTTCCCATGTTATTATCTCCTGCGAGGGAAAAGAGCCGCCTGAGAAGACCCTTTTAGAAGCTGCGTCACTATCCGCATACCATAGCAAAGGGAAAATGTCAGAAAATGTTCCCGTTGATTATACTTTTGTGAAAAACGTTAAAAAACCCAATGGTGCAAAACCAGGGATGGTTATTTATGATCATTATAATACCGTATATGTAAACCCCAGAGAGAAAATAGATTAGGTTACAGGTTACAGGGGACAGGGGACAGAAAAGATAGAGATTAGAGATTAGGGATTAGGGGACAGGAGACAGAAAGATAGATTAGGGATGTGTAGGGACGACCCTTGTGGTTGTCCTTAAGCGAAGATAAAAAATTAGAGATATGTAGGGACGACCCTTGTGGTTGTCCTTCATTTTTTGAAAAAATTAAACCCCTTATAGGCGTGCCTATAAGGGGTTAATTGGCTTAATTAAACAACTGTGATGTTTTCTGCTTGTGGTCCTTTAGCGCCTTGAACAACGTCAAATGTAACTTCTTGACCTTCTACAAGTGTTTTGTAACCATCTGATTTTATTTGAGAAAAGTGTGCGAATACATCGTTACCATCTTCTCCTGTAATAAAACCAAATCCTTTGTCCGCATTAAACCATTTTACTG
>JADQBM010000041.1:0-6619 GCA_016278615.1 Clostridia bacterium
TATAAGTTTGCATATTTTGGACCGCATTCACTTGTTCCCATCGCTTCATGCACCTACCTCCATTTTTTATGCTAATCTAATAATAGATATAATTCTTGACTTAAATTGCTCATTTCTTCAATAATATCATATTTATTATCTTTTTACTCCCAGCGAAAAAATCGAATAGAAATACCAATGCTTATAACAGCAAGGGCAATCATAATGATGACAGGCACCAAAACATCGTCCATGGGCATTCCCAGCGTTGTCCCTTTCAGGAGTTTGATGCCTTGTGTCAAGGGGAGCATATTGGTTACTTTTTGCATCATTTCAGGCATCACTTCATAAGGAAGGGTTGCACCGGATAAAAGCAACATAGGAAAGTAAAATAGGCTGCATAACAAATTGGCAGTTTTCATATTAGGAGAAATACTTGCCAGGAGCATTCCCAGGCTATAAATGGAAAATAGAACTAATAAATAAGAGAAAATAAAGCCTGCAACAAATGTTTTTGACATTTTAACGCCTCCTTTTTTGAAATCCAAAAGAAATAATATCATTTTGCAAGAGGCGATTCTTGACTTGGGTTGCTATTTTTAAATAAAAATGCACTTGTTTTCTCACAAGTGCATTGGGACTTTATTTCTAACTGTTTTAACAGAATAAGTTTATAGTGAGATGCCATTACTTTTTTTCTTCTGAACCGTTACAATCAAGACCCCTACCAAGATCAAAGCGCCACCTATGAAGAAATTTATATTTAGCGCTTCATCTAATAAAAGCCATCCTAAAAAAGAACCAACTATGGGTTGAAAAAAGAAAAATAACGAACCAACACCCGCATCCATGAGTTTCAATCCTTTATTCCAAAGCAAAAATGCCCCCGCGGTTGAAATAATCCCAAGGTAAAGGACACCAAGTATTATTAAGTTGCTTTGATAAAACACCTCATTTGATTGAAGTTCCCATAACATTGCAGGCGTTATAAAGATAATGGCAAACAATATACCATAAGTGGTAATGAATAATGACGAATACTTTTTTGAAGCAAGTTTTACATAAACCGATAATAATGCCCATGTTATAGCAGTGCCCACTAAAATAACACTACCCCAAAAATAGGTTCCCATAGGCGTGTCCCATCCAATGACAATGACAACACCAAAGGTTGCAAGGATTAAAGAAAAAACTTTACGAACTGTTAATTTTTCTTTTAATATGAATCTTGCAAAGATGACGATGAAAACAGGCGTTGCTGCTGTGATCAATGCTCCAGTATGTGCATCTGATAATTTCGTGCCTATAAATTGCAAAGAAATAGATACAAAATACCCTATGAAACCAATCCAAGCGATTAAAAACCAATCCCTTTTTTTAATGATTTCACGGCTTCCCTTCTTGGACTCAAGAATTTTGAGCACCCCAAACAAGATAACAAAAGCAATGATATAGCGCATCCAAACCAAGGTTAATGGCGGAATAAAATCCAACACATATTTACTAACAACATACATGCCCCCCCAAATACTGGCGGCTGAAGACAGACATATTGCACCCAATAAATTTTCTTTTGTCATGATGATATCTCCATCTACTGATAAATATATTAATTAAAATCGCTTTCTTAAAAACCAAGGTAGAACATGTAAAATGCAATGAACAAAATAATGATGCCCATGAGATATTTCAACACAACACTTAAAATACCGTATTGGGGATTTGATGTAATTTTGTTCACAAATCCTATGGATGTTCCGGCAATCATCACCAAGAAGCTATGCCCAATAGAATATAAGAGTAACAATAGAATGCCCCAAAATACATTGCCACTTTTCGCAACCAACCCAAGCAAAACAATCAATACTGGAGTGGCGCAAGGAGAAGAAAAGATCCCTCCTAAAATACCCGCGATGAGTGCCCCTATATATCCTTTCTTCGGGTTCTTGGCCATCAAATAGTTGGAAGGTATAAAATTATAAAGTTCAAATATTTGTAATGCCATCAAGACCATTAAGACGCCAAGGAATATATACCATATAGAAGATGAAGTCCCCATGAGCTTACCCAATAGAGAAGCTAAGGTTCCAAGGACAGTAAGGGTAATGGCCATACCCAAAGAAAACAAGAGGGATAATTTAAAAGCTTTTTTGGTATCGCTCCCGCCAGTCCCTCCCACGTATCCAATTACAAGGGGTATACTGGATAGGCAACAAGGCGTAAAAGAGGTAAGAACGCCTGCTAATAAAGCGATAAAAGGTGCAAACCAAAAATGGTTTTGTATCAATTCAGATAAGCTCTCCAGCAAAGCATCGATCACTTCTCTACCCCCAGTTCCTCAAAAACAGCTTCAATCTGTTCTTTGCTCATGCCTCCTCGATGAGCAGTAAAAACGTGCTCATTGGTTTCCTTCAAAGAATACATCTGCATTTGCATTGACATAGGATCTTTGGGAACATAGGGATTTCCATCTTTATCAAAGAAAAACTGTGTTGGGATGACTTCTACAGGAAACCCTTCGGATAGTTTTGGATCTTTCCACACGTCTATAAACTTCACAATCACTTTACCTTGATAAAGCGCATTAACTTCTTTTAAGACTGGCTCCATTTCTTTACATGGCTGACATTCATCAGCACCAAAATCAATCATAATTGGAAGGCCATAGGATTTCAAATGTTCAAGGTCAAGTTCCGTTGCTACAAGGTCAAAGTCTGGATTATCTGAAACTATGGGTGGCTCATTGTCCTGATTCTTAAGGAACCAGATACCTGAAATGATTACAATAACAAATACAAGTACCAACCCTCTTACAATATTTTTCTTATTATTCAAAAGCAGTTTCCCCCTTTTCCTTTATCTCATTATTATTCTCTTTAATACCCATTTAGAATTAAGGGAAACCTAAATCTTTCTATTTAATTCATCAAATGTCCATTAAATTTCAATGCTTTACGAGGCTTTCTATTTGTTTTTTTCATATTAGAACGTTTCTAAAATTTTAAGTTCTGTTTAAGAACAGTGCATTCCATGTTTTTCAATTTTTCTATAAAGAGTATTTCTTCCAATCCCAAGTTTTTTAGCGGCCAAAGTAATATTTCCATCACATTTAGTCAATGCTTTCTGTATAAAAATCTTCTCCGCTTGTTCCAAATCAAGACATTCATCTATCTCTACCCTGTGGCATTCAGGTTTTTTATTAACATCTTCTTGTAATTGTATAACCTGTGTATTTAACATTCTTTCAATAACATTCTCAAGTTCCCTGATATTCCCAGGCCAATGAAAATCCTGAAGCTGTTTTATTGTTTCAGCGCTTAGATTAATCTCTTTTTTGTTCAACCTTTTGGAGATAGTTTTCATAAAATACTGGGCAATAGGAAGAATGTCTTCTTTTCGTTCTCTCAAAGCAGGCAAATGAATGGGAAGTACATTTAACCTGTAATACAAATCCAGCCTGAAGTTTCCGTTATCCACCTCTAAGGCCAAGTTCTTATTTGTTGCTGCTATGATCCTGACATCTATAGGAATCTGCTTGCCGCTTCCTACTTTGTTTATAACGCCTTCTTCTATCACTCGTAATAGTTTTGTCTGCATGTCTAAAGGCATTTCTCCAATTTCATCAAGAAGTATGGTGCCACCATCTGCAATCTCAAACTTACCGGTTGCTCCACCTCTTTTTGCCCCTGTAAAGGCACCTTCTTCATATCCGAACAGCTCCGATTCAATGAGATTCCTGGGTATAGCCCCACAGTTAATAGCAACAAAAGACTCTTCTTTTCTACTGCTGTAATTGTGTATAGCTTGTGCAAATACTTCCTTGCCCGTGCCGCTCTCTCCGGATATCAGTATAGTAGACTTACTGTCAGCAATTTTCTTAGCGTATTCAATAATTTGAATAAATCTATCACTTTCACCAATAATTTTGTCAAATGTATATACGGCTTTATTACCCATTATCCTATTGGCAAGTTTTCTGATTCTTTTTATTTCTTTAAATACAAATATGATTTCCCGAAGCCCTTTTTCAACGCCATAAATTGGATAGGCACTAAGACTGAATTGCAGCTTATTCGAATTTGTATTTACAAATACGTCCTCTTCAAAAAAAGTATCGCCCGACTTTAGAACATCAATAACGTGATTCAGTCCTTCAAACAAATCTCCTATATTCCTACTCATAATTTCATTTCGTGACATCCCAAACATATCCATAGTATATTTATTTAACGAAAAGATGTTCCCTTTTATATCTGATGCAAGAATCCCTGCAGATATAGATTCCAGAATGGTTTCAACACGATTTTTTGCCAGTGCTAACTCAGTATTATTTTCTTTTATCACCAACATCTTTTCTATGGCATTCGCTGCAGCTACAACCATTCCCAGGGTGTGTGAATGGACATTTTCACTATATCCGGTTAAATCTAAAGCCCCGATGATCTGTCCTTTTGGGTCTCTAACAGGCACTCCTGAACAGGTCCATCTGTGATATGCTGTCACGTAATGTTCTTTTCCTGATATTTGTACCGGCATTTCATCTGCAAGTGCAGTTCCCATAGCATTTGTCCCAATACTCTCTTCATCCATATAGGCACCGGGTATCATCTTAAAAGAAACCGCCTCAGATAAAATATTTTCATCTCCAATAATATTCAGTATACATCCTTCTCTATCGGTAAATATAACGAAAAAACCTGAACCCTTAACAAAATTATATAAATGGTCAATAAAGGGTCCGGTATTTATAATAAGCTCTCTGTTTTCCTCCAGCTTTTTCTGAAGGTCTAAGCCTGAGATAATTTCAGAGCTATATATCCTATCTAAGGGGACACCCATTTCATTACATCTTTTATGTGAACGTTCAACATATGAAGTTGTCATATGACATCCCAACTTTCTTTTCCGCTGTACTAGTTTTAAAATAACACAATATCACCGAGAATTCAACTGGAAACAGTTAGAATAGAGCAAACTAAACAATCATGACCATTAATGTTTAATCCCCCCTTGACAAAAAAACCGTTCAGGAATACTATATACATATTCTCATATGTGCATATGTGCAAAGTTGTGTTTAATACCGAGATTTGAAAGGAGCCCTCTATGAATCAATTAGTCAATATCTTTAAACTTTTATCCGATGAAACCAGGCTTAGAATCCTCGTTCTTTTATATCAACAAGATTTATGTGTTTGTCAGCTTAGCGGTATTTTAGATGTTTCGCAACCTAAAATATCCAAGGGGCTTTCTAAACTAAGAGATATGAATTTAGTCCTTGATAAAAGAAAAGAAAAATTTGTCTTCTATTCATTGAAAAATGAAAATAGCATTTTATTAAATTCACTAAAAAATATTTCAGATACTCTTGATTTTTATCCTCAGCTTGTTATGGATCAAAGCAGACTTGTTGAAAAAGAAAAGTATTTGAATCAATGTTGTGTGGATTCAAATGAATAATATGTATTAACAGGGAGTTGATTTTATGTTTATATTTGAATGGTTAAATAACCAAATTTTAAAAATGGAATGGCTCTACCATTTAGTAGCGCTATTTACAGAAAACGTATTGGGTTTAAAGGTATCTGATAGACTTGGGGGTAGCATTCACTTTTTTATTTATGATGTCATTAAGATATTCATTTTGCTATCTGTACTTATATTTACTATTTCTTACATCCAAAGCTTTTTTCCTCCTGAAAGAACAAGAAAAATACTTGGAAATTTCAAAGGGATTAAAGCCAATATCTTAGGGGCGCTTCTGGGAACCGTAACACCTTTTTGCTCCTGTTCTTCTATTCCTCTTTTTATCGGGTTTACCAGTGCAGGGCTTCCCATTGGAGTTACTTTTTCCTTCTTGATTTCATCACCCCTTGTTGACTTGGCCTCGGTTATTTTACTTGCCAGTATCTTCAACTGGAAAATTGCCATTGCTTATGTGGTTGTAGGTCTCATTCTCGCTGTCATCGGTGGAACCATCATCAGCAAATTAAAACTGGAAAAATATGTTGAGTCTTTTGTCTTTAGTAATAAAATGATTGAGATAGAGCAAGACAATTTAACCGTTAAAGACAGATTGGATTTTTCTAAAACTCAAGTGTTGGATATCATTAATAAAGTATGGATATACATCCTAATTGGCGTGGGTATTGGAGCTGCCATTCACAATTGGATCCCAGAACCCATTATTTCAGCAGTACTTGGTCAGGACAAATGGTACTCCGTACTTCTTGCAACCCTTGTTGGTGTTCCCATGTATGCTGATATTTTTGGAGCTTTGCCCATTGCAGAAGCTTTGGTATTAAAAGGGGTTGGCATAGGAACGGCACTTTCTTTTATGATGGCTGTTACTGCACTTTCCCTTGCCTCCATGATTATGCTGAAAAAAGTTGTTAAAACAAAGCTTCTTGTGATATTTGCCGGTATTGTTACTCTAGGAATACTAATTATTGGATATACTTTTAATGCTTTTGGGCATTTGCTAGTTTAATAGGGAAAGGGGACACACCTCTCGCTTCAAAGGAAATGGGACACACCTCTCGCTTTAGGGTCTATCTGTTTGAGGAATGTCCCCGACAGATTGAGGAATGTCCCCGACTGTTTGAGGAATGTCCCCGACTGTTTGAGGAATGTCCCCGAC
>JADQBM010000041.1:6629-79648 GCA_016278615.1 Clostridia bacterium
GAATGTCCCCGACTGTTTGAGGAATGTCCCCGACTGTTTGAGGAATGTCCCCGACTGTTTGAGGAATGTCCCCGACAGATTGAGGAATGTCCCCATGGAAAAGGCAGGTGATTTTTATTCACCTGCCTTTGATATATGTATCCCTAAGGAATTAAACACTATATTATTGTATCACCAATATTGGCTTCGTTGTGAGATGTAAAACCTTGTTGGTTACGCTTCCAAGATAGAGTCTTTGCTTAAGAGAACCCATACCATTAGAACCCATTATAATAATATCAAGATCATTGTCGTTTGCATAATCCGCTATTGCTCTGGCTATATTTCCTGTGGGTTCATTCACCATAACTGTTTCAACTTGATTTGGCATATCGCTGAAAGTTTTCTTGGATTCTTCCAACAATTTATTTGATTTCTCTTGTGCCTCCTCCATTAACTCAGGCCAATCCAACACAGCTTCTATACTTGCATAGCGCAAATTTGCAACAGTGGATTCCATATTCATAATATTTAACAAAATCACTTGGCTATCATCAAATGCTCCAGCAAATTCTTTTGCCTTCATTAATGCTCTTTCAGAATATTCGGAGCCGTCAATAGGAACTAAGATTTTTTTCAAAGATATCTCCTCCTCATTTTTTATTTTTATTTACCCACTTTTAGTATTAACAAAACATTTATAATTTAATTTTACTTCTAATATATAGACTGTCAACGGGAATGAAGCTTATCTTTTATGAACAATGTAATCAATATATCTATTCACTTCTTCAATTTCACTTTTTTCTAAATAAGAGACATCAATTTTTTCTTTAGATTCTGTTTTGGGTTTCTTTTTTTTGTGTATGAAGTATGCCGTTATTGTCCCAATATAAATCCCTATTAATGTTGTGCCCATTATCATAACGATTGATGCAATAATGCGTCCTGATGTGGTTAATGGAACAATATCTCCATATCCTACTGCTATTGCAGTTACAATACTCCACCATAATGCATCTCCAAAACTATCAACGATAGGATTGTTCTCTACACAAAAAAAGCCTACTGCACCTAAAATGATCGTTGCAAATGTCAGTAAAATAATATAAACATAGCCATTTGTTTTGAAAAAAATACTGAGTTTCCATTTGAGTTTATTTGCAAAAGCAAATAGTCTTATAAGCTTAATAATTCTAAATGCTTCCGTTGTCTGAAAGAATCTTACAACGCCAATAAATCTAAAAGCCCTAAATAAAGAATTAAAAGGAATAATTGCGATTAAATCAAATATATGTTTTCTTATATATAATTTTTTATTGTCTGCTAAATACAGCCTTGAAAAATAATCTATTGCGAGAATGGCTAATATAACATTCTCCATAAGTAATAATTGAGGGGATGCCATAATTGAAACCTTACCTATTAAATCCAAAAAGGCGAGGGTTACTGCCAAAAGAACTAAAATAGCAATACATATTTCATAGGCCGTTCTAATTTTTTTTATATTTTTTATCATTTTGCAGTTGTTGAGCGAACCTCCTTTGCATTATAAGAAAATGGATCATACACGCTTATAATGAAATATTTTCTTCATTATTTATTATGTCCAATTTTCTTTAAATCCATCTCCTCCAAAGCCAGTTCTGTTGCTGAATAAGGATCCATATCCTTTGTCATTACTTTCTCAACAAGGCGGTTCATTTTTTTTTCATTTTCTGACGAATCAAAAATACTGTCAATGACTTTCTGATAAATTAAATCCATGACTTCGTGTTTTAAATTTTGGGCCCTTCTTTTTTGAAGATTTCTAGTTTGTTGCAAGTAGTTTTTGTGCTCTTTTACAATCTCAAGTAATTTATCTATGTTTTTATTCTCAATAGCTACAATCTTTTCTACAGGTGGCCGCCAATCAAGGTTGCCATAATCCAACATCATTTCTATTTCAAGCTTAGTCCTTTGAGCACCCTCTCTGTCCGCCTTATTTATGACGAAAATATCTCCAATTTCCATAACACCTGCTTTCAAAGCTTGAATGTCATCCCCCGACCCAGGCATTAGCACCATCACTGTGGTATCTACATTTCTGACAATATCAATTTCAGATTGACCGACGCCTACCGTTTCTATGAAAATATAATCTACCTCATATATTTCCAATATTCTAACAGCAGTTTTCACTGCCTTTGTCAGCCCTCCCAGATGCCCTCTCGTAGCCATGCTTCTAATAAAAACCCCTGGGTCTGTGCTTAAGTCATTCATTCTTATTCTGTCTCCCAAGATAGCGCCCCCCGTAAATGGGCTTGTGGGATCAACAAGGATAATCCCTACAGATTTGCCTTCTTTTCTTAATGCCTTTACCAGCTTATCCGTTAGGGTACTTTTCCCCGTTCCTGGTGGGCCTGTAATTCCAATCACATGAGCATGTCCCGTTTTATAGTAAAGTTTCTTAATAACTTCAATCACTTTCGGATCATGGCTTTCAGCCATGGTTATGAGCCTTGCAACTGCTCTCTTATCCTTATTTAATAATCTCTCAATTAAATCCATATATTTCACCTCAAGACATGACGACAATTTTCTTTAATATACTCAATGGCAATGGATGTTGGCGTTCCTGATGTAAAAATTTCTGAAATGCCTTGTTCTTTCAAACGAGGAATATCTTCATTTGGGATAACGCCACCACCGATAACTAGCATATCTTCTATTTCCTCTTCTTTTAGCAAGCGAACTACTCTGGGTAGCAAAGTATTATGTGCCCCAGATAATATGCTTATGGCCAGAACATCTACATCTTCTTGAATGGCAGCATTAACTATTTGTTCAGGCGTCTGTCTCAATCCCGTATATATCACTTCCATACCGGCATCTCTAAAGGCTCTCGCCATTACCTTTGCCCCTCTATCATGTCCATCCAGCCCTGGCTTTGCAACTAACACTCGAATAGGTCTATCCATCATTTTCACCTCACAATCAATAAATTAAAATTAAGAGTTAAGAGTTAAGAATTAAGAATTAATGTAAATTTTGCCCCAGGCTAAATTATCCTTAAATCATAAATCCTAAATCCTAAATCTTGAAGCCCTAGCTCAAATCTTTGATTTGATGTGCAGGTCTCATACAAGTGGAACTTTCTAATCTATGATTAGTTAAAGTTGCCATTCGCTCCGTGGAAACTCTCCAATCTTTGAAGCCCTAGTCAGAATCTATGATTCTGAGACAGGTCTCATACAGAAATTCTAAAATCTTTGATTTTCTAGAATTTTTCAGTTGATTGGTTAAGAGTTTTTCAGTTAAATCCTAAATTTGAATCTGAATCCATACTACTTAAGTAGTATGGATTCAGATTCAAACTACTACCAGGGTGTGTTTCAATATTCATAAAATTCAGTTAAGATACTTAAAACAAGTAAAGGAGGTTTAAATATGAGTGTATATTGGGCAGAGTTAGCGGCAGATGATTTTAAAAAAGCAGATGTAATTATTAAAGGTATTCCTTTTGATGGTGCAGCAAGCGTAGGAAAAGGGGCATGTCAAGCCCCGGATAAGTTAAGACAATTATCAAAAGTGCTACCGGCTGTTAGCGAAGAAGGTATCGTATTTAAAAACAAGTTTTTTGTTAAAGATGAAGGGGATTTTGAAGTTGATTTAAACTGGGAGAGATACTATCAATTTATAGAAGAAGAGACAGGAAAGTTATTAAAGCATAATAAATTCTGTCTGTTTTTAGGTGGAGATCATTCAACCACAATCCCCTTAGAAATTGCTTTCTTAAATCATTATGCAGGTAAAAAGGTAGGGGTTATTCATTTTGATTCTCACAGTGACATTTTAGATGAATACGAAGGACACAAGTGGTCTCATGCATGTACCCAAAGAAGAGCCATAGAAAATGAAAACCTTAAGGATGACGGATTGTCATTGATAGGCATTCGTTCATGGGAATCAGATGAAATTGAGTACTTAGCAGAACATCCTGAAATCAAAGTGATTCCAGCGGCTAAGGTCTATGAAAAAGGCATTGCATATGTCATGGAACAGTTAAAAGAAAGATATCAGGATTTTGATGCAATATACCTCTCAATAGACATTGATGTATTAGACCCGGCTTATGCACCAGGAACCGGCACACCAGAATGCGGGGGGCTCACCACAAGAGAAATGATGCAAATGATAAAGTTTATGATAAAAGAATTACCTATTAAGGCCATGGATATTGTAGAAGTATCCCCAGCGCTAGATTCATCAGATATTACATCTTGGGCAGCATTAAAAATGATATATGAAGCGTTTGGCCAGCTGTATTTAAAAAAATAAGGGGTGGGATTAGAGAAAATAATTTTAAGGAGGATTTATGATGGACGGAGCTTACGGAATCTTATCAATTTTACCTTTGATTATTATGTTAGGACTCGTAATATGGACAAAAAGAATATTTGAGTCAATATTAGTTGCAATTGGTTTTGCTTTAATCATCCAATATGGCTTCAGTGTCGATGTTATATATGCATTCGAAGAAAAACTTTACGGCATGCTGGCAAGTGAAGTATACCCATGGATTTTAATTATTTTAATACTATTTGGTGCTTTAATTAAACTATTAGTTGAATCTGGTGGTACTTTAGGATTTGCTAAATATGCTAAAAAAGTTGTTAAATCTGGGAAAAGCAGTCTCATAGTCACTTGGTTTTTAGGAATTTTAATATTTGTTGATGATTATTTAAACAACTTAACCATTGGTGCTGCCATGAGAGGGATAACCGATGAACATAAGGTGCCAAGAGAAATGACAGCTATGGCCATCAATGCAACAGGTGCTCCAGTATGTGTATTAATACCTTTCTCAACTTGGGCAGTATTTATTTATGGATTATTGCTGGAAGTTGGTGTAGCTGAGGGTGGACTTATAACGGAATATTCAAAACTGATACCTTTTATTTTCTTTGCAATTGTTATGGTAGGTATGGTGCCACTTATGGCATTAGGTATTATTCCTAAATTTGGACCTTTGAAAAAAGCTTATGAAAGAGTTGAAAAAACTGGGAGCACTTTCCCAGAGGAGTTAACGGACACAATCGGTGTTGAATTTGCTGAAACTCAAGCAAGAATAAAAGAAAAAGGCGAGCCAAAGTTATACGACTTTTTAATTCCTATATTGGCTGTTATTTTACTTGTCATAACAACTGAAGAGATCATGTATGGGTTATTCCTTGCATTGGCAATATGTTTTGTACTTTATATTCCAAGAAAAAAAATGAAGGTTAGCGAATTCTTCGACAATTTCTTTGAAGGAGCAAAAGATATGCTATTCATAGCTATTTTTGTTATGATGGCATTTATATTTGTAGAAGTCGTAGAAGAACTTGGTTTATCTGAGTATGTGATCACTACAGTAGAACCGTACTTAAACGGAGCTTTTCTTCCAGTATTAGCCTTTATAATAGTTGCCGTATTAGCTTTCTTTGGAATAGATTTTTGGGGCATCATGATATTAATGTTCCCAATCGTAGCCCCATTGGCACAAGCTTCAGATGTAAATGTTTATTTAGCATTAGGAGCCGTTGTTTCAGGGGCTGTATTTGGTGGTATGTCATGCTTCTTCTCAGAGCAAATGTTAATGAGCTCAACATCCTGTCAAATCAGGCCTACTGATCAAGCAGTTTGTCTGTTACCTTATGCTTTAGTCGCTTGTGTTGTAACTGCTATATTGTATCTAATATTTGGTTTTATACTTTAATACTTAAACTCATTTCTGAGATAGCCTGTATATGGCTATCTCTTTTTTTGCAGATAAGATGAAATGACGCGGTTGCAATTGAAAAGGATTCGTTTTAAAATGAGATAACGAATTATTTAACCAGAAGGGGATAAAAAGGAGAAAAAGCGATGCTCGTATGGATTGAGAATGGTGAAGTTTATGCACCGGAGTATTTGGGGAAACAAGACATATTGATAGCGGGGAATAAGATTGAATGCATTTCAAAAAATATTGACATTCAAATTGATGAGAGTCTGATAAAAAGGATCAACGCAGAAGGGAAAATCGTTGTGCCTGGGTTTATAGATTCTCATGTACATATCATTGGAGGCGGTGGCGAAGGCGGGTTTAAGACCCGAACACCTGAAATACAGTTATCGGAGCTGACGCGTTATGGGATTACTACTGTAATAGGGTGCTTAGGAACAGATGGAACTACAAGAGGCTTAGCCAGTTTGTTAGCTAAAGCAAGGGCATTAGAGGAAGAGGGCATTACGGCCTATATTTATACAGGCTCATATGAGGTGCCTTGCGTTACCTTAACTGGGAACATAAGAGAAGATATAATACTCATTGACAAGGTCATAGGAGCTGGCGAAATTGCTATTTCAGATATAAGGTCCTCACAACCCACTTCAGATGAAATCAAAAGAATTGTTGCCGATGCAAGGACAGGGGGCATTTTATCTGGCAAATCAGGAATTACCCTATTTCATTTGGGTGATGGAAAAAGAGCCATTGACTTTTTAAAAGACATACGAGACCATACAGAAATACCGGTGACACAAATGATTCCAACCCATGCTAATAGAAATCAAGAACTATTTAAGGAAATCATAGAGTATGGGAAACAAGGCGGTCTTGCAGATTTCACCACCACAACAACGGAACAGTATTTAGAAGAAGGGGAAACCAAGTGCAGCATTGCTTTAAAAATTATGTTAAAAGCCGGTGTTCCTATAGAAAACATTACTTTTAGTTCAGATGGACAAGGGAGTCTTTCTCTTTATGACAAAGAAGGCAATTATATAGGCTGTGATATAGGAAAACCTGCAACCTTATTTGCTGAAGTCAAAGATGCCATTATGGAGGAAGGCATACCCCTTGAAGAGGCCATTAAAGTCATAACATCCAACCCCGCAGACATATTAAAACTGCCACACAAAGGATATCTAAGAAAAGACTACGATGCCGACTTGGTGATTATGGACAAAAATAAACTTGAAGTGGAAACAGTCATTGCAAAAGGGGTTGTGATGGTTGAAGGGAAAGAAGTATTGGTAAAGGGTTTTTTTGAGAAATAGACATATTAGAAAAAATTTCTATTGATTTATAACAGATTTCGTTTATAATAGTAATGTAGTGGGCGATTAACTCAGCTGGTAGAGTGCCATCTCGACAAGGTGGAAGTCGTTGGTTCGAGCCCAATATTGCCCACCATTATTCTTCAATTTAGAAATAAGAATGAATAATGAATAATTAAGGATAAAATTTTGCGAAAGCAAAATTTTTGCATCTAAGCTCAAATATTTTGGGGCATTAGCTCAGTGGATAGAGTCGCTGACTTCGAATCAGTTGGTCGGGAGTTCGAATCTCTCATGCCTCGCCAAATAAGAAAAACCTTGCAATTACTAAGTTGCAGGGTTTTTTCTTTACTGCTAATTATTCAAAAACTTGTGAGGTTAAACACTCACTTTTTCATGAACCTATCCATGTTAGAAACGTTGGATTTACTGATGATGACCTGATTTGCAAGGTGTAAATATCTTCGAGTAGTATTAGTATCACTATGACCTAAAATGGTCATCAATTTAAATAAATCGACCGTGCCATATTGCTGATAAGAATTGATACAATAATTGGTTGCAAAGTTATGGCGAAGCTTATGAGGACTTATATTTAACCCAGTTTTTTTATTAATACGATAGAATATCATCTTTACTGAATCCATGGTCACACGGTCTCGATACTGGTTAATAAATAAGATGTCAGCATCTTTATTTGGTAAAGGACGAAGGTTAATATATCTCATAAGATATTTTTTAGTATAATAACCGATAGGCACTAATCGTTCTTTATCGCCTTTGCCATGTACTTTAATGAAGTTGTTTCGGAAGTCTATATCAGAATAATTTATTTGTATAACTTCATTTAGCCGTAATCCAGAATCAAGAAAGAGAGCAATTATTGAACGGTTGCGAAATTGTAGCCATGTACGACTTCCAATAGTATCGAAAATATCGTTTATTTCATCATTACTATATATCTTCACAAGCTTCTTAGACTGTTTAGGAAGCTTCACTTTTTTCTTAATATTAGATACAAAATCTTCATCTTCAAGATAGGAAATAAAGACTTTTAAATCCCTTAGATATGTACCTATAGAAGCCTTACTCAATTTAGTATCATATTTAATAAAATTGCTTTCTTTTATCTTATTAAACAAATGAGTTGAGTAATCGTTTACTACAGAGATATTTAGATCCCCAGTATCAATATCACCAATAAAATTAATAAATCTGTTAACATTACGGTCATAGTTTTCAATAGTTTTTTCGCTAAGACCTTTAAGTTTACATTGACCGATAAACATATCTAAACATTTAGAGAGAACCATATCAACACCATCCTAATTGCATTAATTCGTATTCTATAGATAAAGCATCATACCCCTTTAAAACATGATAAGGGAAGAAGGCTTTTGTTTTTTTCCAATCATCTTTCCAGTAGATAGACTTCATGCTTTTAAAAGCCATAGCCACAAAAGAAGTAAGTAATTCTTTAAATTTTGATTTAATTTCATAAGTATTCACTTCAATATCACCAACAAATTCATTGCTATATTCAAAGTTATCTTTATGAAATTCTTGTAATGTTGACAGAAATTCTTTATACACTCCATTATCAATATTTAATTTATATACAGATGGTTTATTAAGACCCCTGCTACAGAAATACCTTTTGTTATTAAGTAACCCCTTATCTTTATATAGCTGATAATTTGATTCACCCTGAGAATTACTTTTAGAAATATATTTGCATACGTATTTAGCAAAATTATCTATTTGGGAAGTATCTTTTATAGATTCGACAAATACAAACCCTTGATTCCAAATATCAGATAATACAGATTGTTCAATATAAGGAAGATTGAAATATAAGACATGATAATGAATAGCCCCACGCTTTTGAAATTCGGGGATACAAATATATTTTAAGACATTCCTATTTATTTTATAAAGATAGTACGATAAACGCTTATTAAAGTCAGTAAATTCTTTATTAGCTTCTTTTATATTTTGTATATTATCAGCAAAAGTCAGTGTCCAAAATTTCGGTCTTTGAATTGAACCATAATAATCTAATGTATCAATATTACAAGCAACTATATCAAAAACCTTTTTACGAGCACGGATAGAAGAACGAAGAAAATTATCTAATGCTTTCTCACTACTTCCTTTTTTTATACCAATTTTATTTCCTTGCTTCTCTTGATAATTAAAAAGTTTAGTTTGAGAATAACGCTTTATAGAAACAGATTCACCGGAGATTTTTAACTCTAAATTGTAGCTCATTAGACCTAACATAATACACATCCTTTCTTTATCTATTTTTTTAATATCCCCTTAATCGCATTAAGTGTAATAATAGTCGAGTGAAGTGTTCCGAGCCTTTGGCTCGAAAATGGGGAAGTATCCCCAAACCCCACAGCTGCCGCCTTCCAAGAGGCAATTTTCCAAATTACCTCTTTCCAGTTGCCCGACCTTAAAACAACATACAATTAAGGTTTCTTCATTTTTTTAAAAATTAGTGCTAATGCAGTACTATATATCTCTATATGATACTATAATTACAGTATATGGTAGCACAAACTATTTGTCAATAATAATATAGAATTATTTAGCACCACTAATTTTTATATTGATATTCTAGTTAATAAATGATACTGTTATAGTATAAAAAAAGGATGGTGAATATAATGAAAGATAATAAGGAAGGTAAAGAAAATAAGATTTCTTTAAACTTAAGGCTAAATGAAAAATTACATAAGGAATTAAAGATGATATCTAATAGAGAAATGCGCTCATTAAATAGCCAAATCGAGTATTTTGTTTTAATGGGAATTTTAGAATATAAAGGATTCCGTGAAGTAATAGAAAAAGGACTATTGGACGAAAATGAGACATATTATGATGTACTCGATTGGAATGAAGATGAATATAATAATTATCTGATGATTAAGGATCATCTTGAGAGAAATGGCAAATAGAATTTATTAATAAATAAGTTAATAATTAAATAAACACAAATAAGCAGTAACAAAGGACGTTTTAAAACGTCCTTTATTTATTGCTCATTTTTTCCTATTTATATAATTTGTGATATAATTAAATTGGCATATTTTGTAATAATGTATAAAACCCCATATTTATAGAGAGAGTCCAATGCGAGAAATGCTTAAAAAAGTTTATACAATTGTATAATAAGGAGTCAAGAAAAACATGATCGTTTCTGATGATTTCGTTAAGTGGAAAGAGAAAGAAAATATTGTGCCAATAGATATTCCAGAAAAAAATGAATACATTTGGGCACTAATGAACATTGAACATAGTTGGACAGGTAGAATGGATGTACAGATAGCAAATACTTTCATAATGGAATCAGTTCAATTAATATGCAATGCTATAGTTCTTTTTGAACAAGGTTATTTTGATTGTGCTTATTATTCTCTCCGCCAATCAATTGAAGTTTCAACTACGATTATATATTTATCGGATATACCTGAAGAATTAAGAGAAGAAAAGCTCAAAGCATGGAAGCGAACTAAAGATTTTCCTATGCAAGGACAAATGTTAAACTATTTAAAAGAGAAAGGATATATATTCTCTGACTTAAAAGAAAAATTATCTGATTATTTTTCTCAACTCTCAAAACATAGTAAGCAACTTAATAAAATAGTTCATAAGCAAGGGCTAAAATATTTTTACTTATCACGAAATCATCCAATGAATAAAAAAGAAGAGCTAACGAATTTTTATTTATCTGAATTTAAGACTTATATAGAGATATGCATTGGATCTGTTGCAATAATGCGGTTAGCTATCGACCCATATCCCATACTTCTCATGGACCCAGAGATTTATCATCGTTCTTTTGATTCAATGACAGATGCATATACTGAAGAATTCGTAGAAAAGTATATTGGCAATCAAGTTTTATCGAAATATAAGAAAACAGATTTTTATATTTCTTATTATGAACAACATATGCAAGAAGAAAAAAAGCATCCATGTGTTTCAGATGTAGTAAAGCTTAAATATATCGATAAAGAACAGATGGATTTAATAATTAGCCAAATACATCTCGTGAGCAGTCCTGATCGTTGTGCTGTAATGCTTACATCATGGTGTGAAAAGATTGCAAAGACTTATTGCTACGGAGGATGGATGCCTTATTATACCAATACGAAAACGAATAGAAAAGCTACGTCATGGAGTGGTATGGATTTTAAAGCTTTTTCAGAAAATGATAAAAAATACAATCAGCTATATGATGAGGCATTTATTTCTGTATTTAATATTCAGGGCGAAGATTTTTTTATTGAGCATAACGAAATATTAACGGAATCCGAGATTAAAAAAATAAATAATAATATCGCAACAATGAATTTAGAAAATAAATAAAGGAGAAAAAATAATGAAAAATGATCTGATTAAGATTATTGATCAATTTGGATCAATATTAACAAAACACGAATACAATCAATATATTCCAAAATTAAGAGATTTCTTAGTAAAGTATATTATTGAAAACAAATCTCATGTTTCAAGTGTAGAGGAATTATTCAAATATGAATTTACTAAGGTTGATATTATTCTATGTACAGAATACTACATCATCAATAATGACAATGTAAAAAGCAAATCTGCTATTGATGATTTTTTAATAGCAGTAAATAGGATCTTTGATGAAATAATTAATAATCGTTATCCTAACCAAAACTTAATAACGATAAGACCTTTTACCAATTTAAATAAAGATGTTGAAAATGGGTTGCTCAATAAAGGGATAATTCTTGAAGAAAGAAAAGCCAATCCTCCAATAAATGAAAATCACTATAATTTCATATTAGAATATATGAAGAATGATAAAAAAAGTAAAAAGTTAAAAACTCAACAAGTTTATATTATATTCAAACTTTTATTACTTTACGGATTCAGTTTTGATAGAATAATTAATTTATATAAAGAAAACTACAATTCAGAAACTAGAACGTTAGAAATAGTATATAATATGAATCCAAAAAGAAGCTTTATTCTTGAATTACCATACTCATTAAACAATGAAATATCGAATTATACTAATTCCCTTAATAATAAAAATTATAGTGACAACCATATGTTTATAACAAGAACTGGCAATCCTATAACACATGCATTTTTAAATGAATATATTACCGACATTAAACAAGCATATTTTTCTATTAATAAGCTAGAAATAAATACAGAGAATCCTTTTACGCCTACAGGATTTGCAAAATATGCTGTTATTAATATGATTCTGGACGGTGTTAATCAATCAGTGATATCAGATTTAACAGGATTTATGCAAGATATGTATTCAGATTGTCAATATATAGTAAACGAAAAGAAATTATCGAATCGTAATAGATACATTAATCAAATGATTCGAGGTATTTCTACTTATGATGATATATAAAAAGTAATTATATAATAGAATAAACAATATATTTCTTATCAAAAATTTCTAAATAAAAATGTAAACATCAATATATATAAATTACAAATATCATTGGCTTCATTAAACAAAAGATAAAGGGGAGATAAATTTTGAATACACAGAAAGATGATAAAATAGTAAACAGAGAGAGTTGGGCTAAAATTATTTTATCTGGAATTGTTATTATAACAATCATATATAAAATATTAAATAATACAATTAATGTTCAAATATCAAACTTAGATGTATCAGATTTTCTTTCAATAATGCTTGCTTTTTTTGCTATTAGTCTTTCAGTATTATTCTATTTCAAAGCTACAGAGACAAGCAATACTTTCTATAATAATACTTATAATTTTACGAAAACAATAGGTGAAGTTTTAGGAAGGATGGAATCTGGATTTGGAGAAAAGCTTAAACATATAGAAGACTATACAAGTACTAATTTTAAAAATCAAGAAAATACAAAAAAAGAAATAGAACAAGAAGAAAGGCAACTTCAAAAAGCTGAAAAAGAGAAAACAAAACTTATAGAAGATTTAGCTAATAAAGCAAAATTAGAAAAACAGGAAAAGAATCAATTTATAACAAAATTAATCCATAAAGATCAAGAAATATCTGTGTTAAGAGAAGAAATCCACAATTTAAGAAATAAATATAATTCAAACAGCTTATTAGATGTAGATAGCAATACATATAATAAAATTAGGAACTTCATGAACAAAGCATTAACACTTGAAGATATGATTAAATTAGGAGGAGGTTACAAAAATATCTCATTGAAAGAATTGAATGATATTATGTTAAAATTTCCTAATGAATATATAGAGATAATGAGACACAATGGAATAATTACAGTAGATGGAAAAATTACTGATAAAGGATTAGAATTCATGAAAAGAGTTACTAAAATTAGATGATACGATTATCATCAAACAATAACGAATAATTAACATCATAATCATACGCACCCTTAGATAATATTAACGATAACATCCAAAGAAATATATCGTAACTTCGAATCAGTTGGTCGGGGGTTCGAATCCCTCATGCCTCGCCAAAAAATAGAAAACGTCAATAAACTTGGCGTTTTCTATTTTTTTGTTTAGATATAGATTCGAACTCTCGACCAACTGATTCTTCCTCTGTGGGGGATGTACCGAAGGACCAATTGGTCAGATCCCGGGGACATTCCTCAAAGAGTAGGCCGTCTTGCAGAGGTGTGTCCCCTTTCCTTTGATGAGCAAAGCGACGGGAGGTAGTTCGAATCTCTCATGCCTCGCCCGTTGAGATCCACAATAACAACCGAGTGCTGCTATAGAAAAGAAAACTCCTATTGAATAACTGAAAAAAACTTAATTATTCCTTTGCAATCAAAGAGGAGGTTAAGGTTAAGTTTAGAAAGAACCTGCAAGAAAAAAATTTAGAAATATAAAGAGATTTAGAAACATAATGGAAGGTATGATAAAAAACGGAAAAATATCGTATTATGATTTGCTCATTGGAATTAAGAATATCATTTAAAAAATAAGCTAAAATTTTAAATAAAGAGCGTGCTAACTAAAATTATTAAAATAGATTTAAACTAAGTAGTAAATAAAATGTTATTATTAAAAGAATGAGTTCATTTTTTTAATAACAAGTAAACAAAACTAGAATTATGAAGATGTATTTAAATAAAAAGCAAATGAAACAAGTGTTATTTAAAAAAATAGACTTAAATTTTAATAAAGAGTGTGTTAAACTTAAATTATTGAAATAGATTTTAATAAGAGATAAAAAAAATATATTGTTTTTAAAAATAAGCTAAAATTTTACCAATGGAACAAAGTAAAATAATGAGCAATGTTAAAAAAATAAGTAGAAAAACAAAGAGGAGATTTACAATATGCAAAATTCTAATAGAGCAGGTACATATATAAAGCAGCAACATGATTACAGTGCATTTATTCCAAAACCACTTCCCGTTGATCCGCCACTGGTTTTTGATGCTGAAATGATAACATTATTATCTAAAGCAGATAGACAATTAGGAAGATTAGATGGAATTACACAAATACTACCTAATCCTGATTTATTTGTAGCTATGTATGTTAGAAAAGAAGCAGTTTTAAGCTCTCAAATTGAAGGCACTCAAGCATCCTTGATTGATGTTTTGCAAGAAGAGGAAGAGAAAATAGATGTTAATAAAAGTGTTGAAGAAGTAGTAAATTATGTAAAGTCTATAAATTATGGGTTGAAAAGATTAAATGATTTACCATTATGTTTACGATTAATAAAAGAAATACATGAAATACTTCTTCAAGATGGACGGGGGAGCGAAAGGAATCCTGGGAAATTTCGGAGATCTCAAAATTGGATAGGACCTGCAGGATGTACGTTATCGACAGCAACCTTTGTGCCACCACCAGTACACGAAATGAAAATTGCAATGGGAGACTTAGAGATGTTTATCCATAAGGATGATGATATACCTCCTTTAATTAAAATTGGAATGGTTCATGCCCAATTTGAGACTATCCATCCATTTTTAGATGGTAATGGTAGAATGGGTAGGCTTATAATAACATTTTGGTTATGTCAACAGGAAATATTGTCACAGCCCTTACTATATTTAAGTTACTACTTTAAAAAAAATAGAACTGAGTATTATGATAGACTCATGGAGATTAGAACTAAGGGAAAATGGGAAGAATGGGTCAAGTTCTTTTTAAAGGGAATAAGTGAAGTATCAGTTGAGTCAATAAATACAGCAAAAGCTATACTAACTATGAAGGATGAATATAACGATACTATAAATAGAACTGTCAAAAACCCTTCTAATGGCTTAAAGTTATTAGAAATAATTTTTGAACGTCCTATAGTGACAATCACTAAAGTATCAGAATTACTCAATATATCTTATCCCACAGCTAATTCATTAATAGGAGAGTTTTGTAATTTAGGCATATTAACTCCTTATGATAATGTAAGAAGAAATAAGAAATATTACTTCAAGAAATTTATTGATATATTACAAGTTGGAACAGAGTTATCTCTAAAGTCACTTTAGTAATATAAGTGGTTCTAAAACAAAAATGGAACACAAAACTGGTAGTCCGGAGGTTACTTAGCAAAACAACATAATTATAAACACACTAAATAATATTAACGATAAACCACAAATAAATATATCGTAACTTCAAATCAGTTGGTAGGTAGTTCAAATCTCTCATGCCTCGCCAAAAAAAGACATCAGGTTGATAGACCTGGTGTCTTTTTTGATTTACACATTTACCGTACTTTTTTAGCATAATAACCATGGACTTCTATCGTCTCCCCAATTACATTTTGAGGAAAATCTAATTCATTCGGGGTTGTTTCGCCTATGGATTTCTCTTCAACTATTTCTACACCCATTGAGGACCATTGAAACTTCAAACCGCCAAAAGTCATTTTCTCTGGCATAAAGTCCGGATGATTCTTTTTAAAATTTCGAATGCTTTTTGCTGCTTTAACATACGTATTGAAAATCCCAATCACTTCACCTGATTTTTTGAGAAACGGAGCAATATTTTCAGTAGAAAATGTGTTATAGGTAAAGAGAGAGTTAACAGTTGAGTAATCATCGATATATAGATCAATCGTTGCACTTTTTATGGGAAGGCATGAAGGTTTTCCAACTATAAAGGCAATATTATAATTCCAGGAGGATAGATATTTTTTTAATTTAGCAATTCTTTTTAGAGATGGATCGAAAATAATATATAAATTATCCTTTCCTAGTTTTTCTATATATTCAAGTAAAAAATTAAAAGCAAATGGACCAGTCATGATAAACTTATTACCATCCATCTGATTAATAATTTGGTTGTACATCCATATATATGTTTTGACTATTAACTTTCTATACTTTGGGCTTAATTGATCTTTCACAGCCATTATTGATTCGATGTTCTCAAAAGCTTTGAAGGGAGTTTCTTCTACAAAATCCTCACAAAGGATAACACCATCTACAATAGTAGAGGTGTAACCGCATTCACATGATAAATTCCCCTTTTTTATGCTGCCGTTTGAAAACGTTGCGGATTCTATTTTTAGAGGCACTTGACAGCTTGGGCAATAAAGAAGCGGAATCATTAAAAAAGGAACTCCTTCATCGGGTGTTTCATCGCTTCTTATAACTGGGATATCTTCTATTTCCTTTTCTATATCATGGATAATTTTTGTTAGATTGTTTTTTTCATCTATCAATAATTTTCTCTTTTTATTTAGAAGATCTAAACATACTTCAATAATTACCTCATCTTTAAAACGAGAGGTTTTTTCCATAAAGAATAAAAGTTGAATTTCTTCTAAAGAAAAATAATATTTTTTATATTTCAAAATTTTTTCTATATCAGAAATGCATTCTTTATCAAACTCATATTGGCCCCCTATTTTATTAGGAATCAGCAGCCCATTATTAATATAGAATCTTATAGTACTAATATTTAAATTGAATTTTCTTGCAAGCGTACCGATTTTCATTGGGCTACCTCTCTCAGACATCGTTCCAATTATATTCCCAGTATATGTTAAGCAAGTTTTTAAGTCAATCTTGATTAAAGGTGAACTTAGGTTCACCTTTTTTTAATTTAGTGGATTGTAATAAAGATAGGTTTACCCTTTAAAATGAAATCAAAGATAAAGCCGATACAGCTATTTTAGAAAGGAGTTGTAAACATGAGACTTATTATAACAAACAATAAGAAAGTGGCATCTTATTTTCAAGGAAAGGAAGAGATTATTAAGGTAGACTCAGACTTTCAAGTATTCGATGAGGGAATGAAAACTATATCCAAAGGGGGTAGACTATTACACGACCCTTCTAAAGGATCTGGCTACTACAGGAGTCTATTATTCATGATGGACGGTGACGATATACCAGCAGAAGGAAGCATTGAAATGTTAAATAAATGCAACAATAAGATAGCTAATCATCAAGACAAATCTGCCGGTAACAAAGAATCGATTTTTGCAGGTATTCTTCAAAACCGTGACTTAAATCTCATTAAAACAGTATACTAATATTACAAAAAGCTACAAGACATCAGGTTGATTGACCTGATGTCTTTTTTTGATTTGATAGTATAGATTCCAACGGCCAGTCAACTGATTCTTCCGCTTGGGGGGCATGCATCTCATTTTACAGCTTTTATTACTCTAATTTCCAAATCTTGCTTTTCAATCTTATCGGACAATTGATCAAATTTTTGATCATGTTCTTGAAGCTTCTCATATACCGCTTGATAGCCCTCAAGAGCAGTTTCAACTTTGGGCTTAAGATCATTTTCTATTTTAGTAACTTGATTGCCCACGGTTCTTACTTCACTTTTTAAATCATTTATATCTATTTTAATTTCTTGAAATTCACTATACATTTTTTCTATAAGTTCAAATGTTTTATCTTCCATAGAAATACACTCCTTTTTTAGATATTATACCATAATAAATAATGAATCAAATCAATATTTTAACAAGTCAATCTTTTAAGGAAAACATTTGGGGACGGTGACTTTTTCCACAATGGAGAGTAAGCGAAACATAAATGTATGTTTTTGCTTAATAGTCAATATACTAATTATTATATTGTATTGTAAAGTAAGGAGATGTTAACTTGAAGAAGTATCTATTGATTTTAATATTATTTCTGACTCTTGGAGTACCGGTTATGTCCTTTTCATCTGAACCTATAAAAGTCATTGTAAATGGTGAGGAAATACAACTTCCTTTACCGATTATAATTCAGGAAGAAGTCACTTTAGTATCTGTCAGGAGTATCTTTGAGGCTTTTGGGGCCCAAGTATTATGGAATGATTCAGACCAATCTATTGTTGTGAAAAAAGATCAAAAGTGTATCTATTTACAAGTTAATAGCAGGAACGCTATAATTGGCGAAAAAGAAATTTTACTGGATGCGCCTATTAAAATAGTAAATGGAAACGCAATCATGCCATTAAACTTAATCAGTGAAGTGTTTCCGGTCAAAGTTGAAATAGATGATGTTAATCATATTATAAAAATTAATAACACTCCTTACGGATTATTATTAACCGCGAAATCTAATATCTTAGTAGAATCAAAATCTGGTCTCATCTTATTGGAGCATAATCAACATGAAAAATTAAAGGTAGGGAATATAGGTAAGATTATGAATCTCCTTTTGATTTTTGAAGCAATAGAAAATAAGACAATATCACTGGAGGATATTGTAACGGTTAGTCAACAGGCTGCCGCTACTGGTGGTTCTCAAATTTTTCTTGAAACTGGAGAAAAGCAATCTGTAGAAACCCTTATAAAATCAATTGTCATGATAGGAGCTAATGATTCTGCAGTGGCCATGGCTGAATATATAGCAGGTAGTGAGGCAGAGTTTATTGATTTAATGAATAAAAAAGCGCGTTCCTTAGGAATGAAAGATACTTTTTTTACGAACGTGATAGGTTTAGATGAAGAAAAGCAATTCACATCAGCATATGATGTAGCGATTATGGTAAGGCAATTAATTATGAAGCACCCCCAAATACTTGAATTTACTTCTAAAGAAAAAGAAACAATTATTCGAAAGACAAAACAGACAGAACAACTTCCTTTAGACTTATGGAATCATAATAAACTATTGAAATGCTATCCAGGTACAACAGGATTAATATCTGGCTATACTGCTCAAGCAAAGCAATGTTTCGTGGGTACCGCTAAAAGGGACGGCTCGCAGTTGATCGCAGTCACATTTGGAGTTTCAGAGAGTACAACTCGATATGAAGAAACAATGGCTTTGTTGGATTATGGGTTTAAAAATTTCAAGGTTCTTCAATAATTGCTTACTTATTTGCTCTATTAAAATACATTTATTTTTATCCGGTAAAAGCTGTGCCTTATAGTCACTAAATACATCAAGCGTAGGATGAAATAAATATCCTAAAACGAGTCATACTATTATTGAACTAATAATCAAGGAGGAAAGCATATGAAGAATAATGAAAAACAGAACAAAAAACACTTAAGTGAAAAGAACAAAAATGCTAATAGTAATGAATGCCCAGTGAAGGATAAGGACGGCAACTGCCTTGTGCCAGGCGTCTATAGCGATTCCGAGCCAATTGGTGGCGGAGGCTGATTTAAAACGATGTAAACATTTAGGGACGGTGACTATTTCCACCATGTAAGAAGTCGAAAAAAGCTTTTGAATATTTCTATAGAACAAATCAAAAATGGGATGGGTAAAAGCTAATTGACGGGCGCAACGTGAAAATAGTTACTGTCCCTATTTGGTCCTTTTTCCATTTTTTTCTGATATAATGACTATATAAAACGTGATAGGTGAGCGCTAATTATGACGGCGCAACGTGCATATAGTCACCGTCTCTATTTCCAAGAAAGGCAGATAATATGAAGATTAATAAAGAAAGATTGAAAAAACATTTAATGAAACTGGGTTCTATTGGTTATACAGAAGGACAAGGGATAACCAGACAAGCCTTTACACCAACCTATGAGGAAGCAAAGAAATATGTAAGAAACCTTATGGAAAACATAGGGCTTAAGGTCTACGAGGATTCAGTAGGTAACTTGTTTGGAAAGTTAGAAGGAAAAGGCAAGAAAAAATCCATCATCATGGGGTCACACATTGATAGTGTTCCAAATGGGGGCATTTTTGATGGGAGCCTGGGCGTATTAGGGGCAATAGAATGCATACAGACTCTTATGGAAAATAACCATACCACTCAATATGATCTGGAAGTAGCTGCTTTCATCGGAGAAGAAGGCACAGAGGTGGGCGGAACCTTTGGTAGCAAGTGCTTTACAGGAGAAGTTAGCTTTCAGGAGAAAGATATAGCTTATCTTGAAACAGTGGGAATATCTAAAGAAGATATAAGGTCAGCAAAAAGAAGTCCTAAAACAGTGAAACACTATTTAGAATTGCATATAGAACAAGGAAACATCCTTGATACAGAAGGGTTATCCATTGGCATCGTAAAAGGCATTGTGGGTATCGCCCAATATAAAGCAGAAGTAAAGGGAAAAGCCAATCATGCAGGGACGACCCCTATGCACTTAAGGGATGATGCCCTGGTTAAGGCAAGCAAAGTCATTAATCAAATAAATGAAATTGTAAATCAATTAGGGGCTCCGTTAGTGGGTACTGTGGGGCATATTCAAGCTCATCCAGGTGCTATTAATGTTATTCCGGGAAAAGTAGACTTTACCATAGAGTTAAGAGATGTGAGTAAAGAACGGGTAGAAACAGCCATGAATTTAGTTAAAGAATCTTGTAAAGATTTGAACTTGTCTATTGAAAAACTTGAATACGAATGGGAAGTTAATCTAGATCAAGACATTCAAAGTGAAATAGAAAAGGCGTGTAAGGATTTAGGGTACAATTATAAATTTATGTATAGTGGCGCAGGACATGATGCCAATCCTCTTTCAAAAATAGCGTCTACAGGAATGATCTTTGTACCAAGCAAAAATGGAATAAGTCATGCCCCTGGCGAGTGGACTGAATGGGAGGATATAGATAAAGGAGTCAATACCCTCCTTCTTACCCTGCTTCATTTAGATAAAGAATAAAACCTGGAACCTCAGTCTCCCTCATTCGTCATTTCTTCTAACCTCATTTTGTTCCTATCCGAAGTATTATACATTTCTTCAATAATCTCTTCAAGCTGAATCAATTTTGTATATTGAACCGTTTGCTGATAATTTGAATATAACAAACTAAAAAGTAAAAATAATAATGTTAATGCACTTACGGCTACTAACTTCTTCAAGATTATCACCTCGATCTTGTATTCCTTAAACACTCTGTGAAATAGGCCTATTGAGATTCTTCCCAATTAAGTTTCAATATATGCCTTAAATATAGTTGAAAGATGAAGGATGAAAGATGAGAGTTGAGCTTGAATAGAATGTTAAGGGGGCTCATAAATGGAGAAAAGAGAACAAAATATAGATTTCTATCAAAAGATAAGAAAGAAATTGGTCAATTGGTATGATTCGCCCGAGGGTAAGAAGTTTAAATTTACAGAATTTTTACTTGCTGCACCGGATCTCTTTTACTTACTCTGTAAACTTTCTTTTGATCCTCATGTGCCATCTAAGGAAAAAGCAAAGATTGCAGCAGCCATTGCCTATTTCGTTTCGCCCGTTGATATGATTCCAGAGATCATATTAGGACCCATTGGGTATTCTGATGATATCGTGGTTGCTGCTTATGCACTTAATTCAATTATTAATCACGTGGACAAATCTATAGTAGAAAAGCATTGGGTTGGGAATCAAGACATTCTTGTCTTAATACAAGAAATTTTAAAGATAGCAACGGATTTAGTGGGAATGAAAAAATTTGATAAGATAAAAAACCTTTTAAAATGAATAAAAAATTTAAAAAAACTTGTAAAATATGGAACAAAAAGATACCTCTAAGGGTCAATTAATATGTATAAATAAACGATGGAGGTAAATATATGAAAAAAATGTATTTGTTGTTAGCTGTTTTTCTTGTCTGGGCTACTATTTTTACAGGATGTGCTGATGATTCTCAAACAGATTTAATCGATGAAAGTAACATTGAGGATAACGTTCAAGAAGAAGACGATCCAGCAGAAAATAATCAAGAAGAGGATCAGAATGAAGAGATGAAGACCGATTCAGGGAGCTTCCAGGGGCAAGCGGATAGTAATTTTATAGAAATTAAAATCAGTGGCGTTCCTGATGAGATAGGTATTAAAACGTTTATGTTGTCTGATGAGATAAAAGAAAAGTTTGGACAATTAGCGCTTCAGTTAGACGAAGAAATCAGATTTAATTACTATGAGAATGAAAACCAGCAACTTGTAATTGTAGAGATTGAAAAAATGTAACAATCAAACAAGAAGGTGAACGGATACTAAATATCTTCAATTTGCCAGTCAATAGATTCCTTGCCAATTGACGCAAGGAATTTATTGGCCTTAGAAAAAGGCTTGCTTCCAAAGAAACCTCTATGTGCGGAAAGTGGGCTTGGATGAACAGATTTTATTATATAATGCCTTGAATTATTTATTATGGACAACTTAGACTGGGCATTGCTTCCCCATAATATGAAAACCATTGGGTCTTCTCTATCATTTAACAAACGAATTATTTCATCAGTAAAGTGTGCCCACCCGACATTTTTATGGGAGTTTGCTTGACCTTCTTCAACGGTTAATACAGTGTTAAGAAGCATAACCCCTTGGTCAGTCCATTTCTTTAGGTGGCCGTTATTGGGGATATAACAGCCTAAATCGCTATTAAGTTCTTTATAAATATTCTTAAGCGATGGAGGCGCTGGCACACCAGGTTTTACAGAAAAACTTAAGCCGTGTGCCTGATTAGGACCATGGTATGGATCTTGACCTAATATAACAACTTTTACATCCTTGTAATCTGTATAGTGCAAAGCGTTAAATATATCATACATATTTGGATATATACTTTTCTGGCGATATTCATTTCTTAAAAACTTTCTTAATTCTAAGTAGTAACCCTTTTTAAATTCACTTTCTAACAACCTGTTCCAATCGTTTTTTAATATTTTCATATCATCACCCTAATAAATTATATCATAAAAACCTGCAACGCTTGGATTGTTTGTTATAATGTTAGTATTAATTAAATGAGTTGTTGAGAGGTGTAAAGGATAGATGTCTAACAAAAATCAGGACAAAGAAAATGATGATTTTATGGAAGAAGAACCTATTGAAGAAGGGTTTGAAGAGGCGTATATTGACCACGAGTACGTTGAAGAAGAGGATATTGAAGAAGAGTATATTGAAGAAGAGTATATTGAAGATTATAAAAGTCGAAAGATAATAAGAATAGTAGCGGCGATAACTGTTTTATGTGTTCTATTTTTAATCGCTACACCATTATTTACAAATCTAAACTTGCCTTCTCTGGATTTTTTAAAGGAATCCTCTGAATTAACCCAGGAGGCGCATGTAAAAAAATTACAAGAATCCATCACGACGATTACCGTTGGGAATCGGAAGGGAACAGGGTTTAATATTGATGAAAATGGCTTAATTGTTACCAATGCCCATGTTGTAAAGGATGCAAAAAATGTGTGGGTAAGTTTTTATAAAGGAAAAGAATTTAAAGGGGAGGTTTGGAAATTATACCCCCATATAGACCTCGCTTTAATAAAAATAGAAGGTAAGGCGTTGCCTAAACTGGAATTAGCACAAAATACAGAAGTTAAACATGGCGATGAAGTATTAATAATTGGAAACCCTTTAGATTATACGGGAGTCGCCAATAAGGGATTGATCTATGGCATGTCAAAAGTAATGGGAATAGACGAACCTATTTTGCTAATCGATGGGCCAGTCAATAAAGGTAACAGTGGCAGTCCTGTAATAAATAAAAAAGGAGAGGTAATAGGCGTAATATTTGCGACTATTAATAGTGACAAAACAGAGGAAAAAAAACTTGGAGCCGCAATACCAATCTATGGGGACGGTGACTTACTGTACATTGGAAGTGGAGAACTTTTGTTGTAAATATTTAAAGGCCGTCCCTCATAGTAGTAATCAGTTATTTAGAGCGATGTACTGGGATATTTTCCATCATGAACAATTTCTGCATAGCGCTGGGGATCTGTGTCACCTTCTGTACTGAAGCAAAGAATGATAGAATGTTCATCTATTTTTAGTTTTTCCTTCACATCTTTTAGTTCTTCTCGTTCTAATAACAAAGTCAATAAGCCCAAGCCAACGGCACCTGATTCTCCGGATATGATTTTTTCATCTTTTCCTATGGGATTTCCTAATATCCTCATGCCTCTTGCCGTTACATAGTCTGGACAAGAGACATATCCCTTAGCAAAATCTCTTAAGATTTCCCAAGTCATTGGGTTTGGTTCTCCACACGCTAAACCTGCCATGATGGTATTTAATTCTCCAGTAACAAAATGTGCTTTTCCATCGTCTGCTAAGGCGGATTTGTAAATACAAGCTGCATCTTCGGGTTCCACAATAACGGCTATGGGGCATTCATCCTTAAAAACATTTGCATAGTAACCCAAGATACTGCCGGCGGAAGCCCCCACTCCTGCTTGTAAAAAAACATGTGTAGGTCTCTTAACCCCATCCAGATGCATTTGTTCCAAAGCTTCATCTGCCATGGTTGCATAGCCCTGAGTAATCCATAAAGGAATATCTTCATAGCCTTCCCATGAGGTATCTTGAATCACCTGCCAGCCATTCTTTTCTGCTTTTTCTTTGACAAGTCGAACAGATTCATCGTAATTTAAATTCGTAATAAATGCTTGAGCGCCCACCTCTTGAATGGCTTTAAGCCTGGTTAAAGAAGACCCTTTTGGCATATATACAACAGATTTACAGCCCAATTTACTGGCTGCCCATGCAACACCTTTTCCGTGATTTCCATCTGTTGCAGTTGCAAATACCATGTCTTTTATTTTTTCTTTTACTTCAGGCGTATTGAAATAATCAAAACTTGCAAGTTTAACATCAATATTTAATTTTTTACATAAGAATCTTGCAATTGCATAGGTTCCACCTAAGGCTTTAAATGCATTTAGCCCGAATCTATAGGATTCATCTTTAACATATATTTTATGAACCCCTAGCTTCTTTGCAAGAGTATTAAGTGAGACTAATGGGGTGACCTTATATTCGTCCATGGATAAATGAAAGTTCTTTACACATTTCACTTCTTTGTCACTCAAGAAGTCGGGGTAAGTGGGATTAGTTATTTCTTCTTTCAAAATAAAGCTTATTTCATGTTTGTTTATAACACTTTTCATCACGACACCTCCTTGTGTTTATTATCTATTTATTATTTTATCATAAAAATTCCAGTGAATTGGTCAGACCATAAAGTATTTTTTATAACTTCTCAATGAAAAAGCACCTTTGACAAATGCACTGAGCAAATCCAGGAACTGTCCTTCATAGTTTTGAAATTAATTTCATCTACCAAATCGTTTACAGAAAAACAATTTTATGATATTATCAAATTGAACATAATTTCAAACAATGAACAAAAGTCCAAATTTATTTTGTAGCGAGGTAATCATGAGTATTACGGATAATACAAGGATAATTGTTAAAGTCTGCAAGCTTTATTATGAAGAGAATCGGAGCCAGAAAGAAATATCTGGAATATTAGGTATTTCAAGGCCACAAATTAGCAGAATCTTGTCTTATGCCAAGAGCAATGACATTGTTTCAGTTAAGATAAATAACCCGTTTGCTTTAGAAACCCAGTTAGAAAAAGCAATGCTGAATAAATATCCTTTAAAGGATGCGGTGATTGTCAATACAAATGGATTAACTGAGCAAAACGCCCTAGAAGAATTAGGGAAGCAAGCAAGCAATCAATTGGACGCCTATATTCCAGATGGCAGTCTTGTTGGTGTTATGAGTGGAAAAACCATAAGTGCAGCGGCAAAATCTTTAAAATTGATGGAACGAAAAGAGATAGAGTTTATTCCGTTAATAGGAGGAATTGGCTCAGATGGCGCCGAATGGTATGCCAATGTCATTGCACAAAATTTTGCAGAAAGAGCCGGTGGGAAATACTATTTACTTAATGCACCGATCATTGTTAAGTCAAAAAATGCAAAGGAAATTTTGATGCGAGAACCACATATTGGAGATATTATAGAAAAAGCAAAAAAATGTGATGTGGCCATTGTGGGAATAGGTGAAATAAGTAAAAACTCCACAACTGTTCAAGCAGGAGGTATTTCAATGGAGGACATACAACATTTGAAGGAATCAGATGTGGTGGCTTCTATTTGCAGCTCATATGTGGATAAAATGGGAAAAATTGTAGAAAGTGATATTACAGAACGCTCAATAGGTGTTAAGCTCGAAGAGTTGAATCAATGCAAAACAATTATTGCCATGGCAATGGGAAAAGGCAAAATAGAAGCAATTAAATCGGTACTAATAGGCGGGTTCATAGACGTTTTCATAACGAATATTGAAACTGCTAATGAAATAATTTAAAAAACTATGAGGGGGATTTAAAAACATGAAAAAAACATTATTCGTATTATTGCTTTCGATGGTTATGATTCTTTCCTTTACAGCTTGTGGTTCAGACCAGGTTGAAGGAGATTCAGAAGCTGAAGATTCAAAACAAGTATCTATTCTAACACCTTATTTATCTTCAGTAACTACCAATGAAATGGTTGAAACCATGAAGGGTGGTATGGAAGAAAAAGGCTGGGTTGTAAATGTTGTGGACACAAAAGGTGATTTTGCCCAATTAGCCAGCCGTATGGAAGACGTTGTTTCTTCACAAGCGGATGCCATCGTATTGGTTAGTACAGATCCAAATCAGGTAAAAACACAAATTGAAAAAGCAGCTGAAGCAAATATTCCGGTATTTGGATGTGATAGTGGATTCATTGATGGCATGACAGTCAATGCAACTAGTGATAACGCTGCAATGTCAGAAATGATAACACAGTACTTATTTGATGCCATGGGAGGAAAAGGCAAGCTTGTTGTTCTTTCGCATCGTCCTCATCCTGGTGTCCTTTTGAGAACAGAAACTCTGGATGCCATGTTAAAGGAATATCCGGAAATCCAGGTTGTTACAGAGCAGCATGTGGAGGTCCCTGGACCCATTGAAAATTCCAGAAAAGTTATGGAAAGCTTAATTTTAGCAAATAGCGAACCAGGTTCCATTACCGCTGTATGGTGTGGATGGGATGAACCAGCCATTGGGGTATCTCAAGCCCTTGCGGATGCAGGTAGAAACGAAGTTCTTGTTACAGGCATAGATGGTAACAGTCAAGCGGTCGAAATGATTCAGTCAGATTCAACATTAAAAGCTACCGTTGCACAGAATTTCACTGGCATGGCAGAGATTGTAATAACAGAAATTGAAAAGAGTTTTAATGGAGAAGAAATTGAAACAGGTAATCAATATGCACCTGCAAACTTAATTACCAAAGAGTAACACCAAAGCCTTTCTACAAGGAGTGATATTAAATGCTATTGAAAACCCAAGGTTTGTGTAAGCAATTTGGCAATATGTATGCATTAAAAGATATTGCTATGGACATTGCGACTGGGGAAATTCATGGACTTGTAGGAGAGAACGGTGCGGGAAAATCCACACTCATAAAGATTTTAACAGGTGTTTATACTCTGGACAGTGGTGAGATTTACTGGGAAGGCCAAAAAGCTTTCATCAGTAATCCAAAACAGAGCAGAAATTTAGGCATTAATGTTATTCATCAGGATAGACATTTGATTCCTTCTTTTAATGGAGTAGAGAATATTTATCTTGGATTAGAGTATGAAATCAATAGTGGTGTGGCCATTAATTGGGATAAAATGAAGGAAAAAGTGAATAATGTTATGGAGGAACTGGGTATTTCAGTTCCTCTAAATATACCTGCATCTTCATTAACCCCACCCCAACGAACTCTTCTTGAAATTATAAGGGCAATGATGACACAATGTAAGCTTCTAATATTAGATGAGCCTACAGCGTCCCTTACAGATAAAGAAACAGAAATACTGTTTAAAACAATATTAAGACTTCAGGAAAAAGGCACATCTATTTTATATGTGACCCATCGAATGGATGAAATATTTAGATTGACCAATAGAATCACTGTGTTTAAAAATGGTCAGAATGTAGGGACAGTCCTTACTAGTGAAACAGATAAAGAAAGAATCATCTCAATGATGACAGACAATTGGAAAAGAGAAGGGGTAAAAGCCAATAAAAAAGTTTTGGGAGAAGTCATGCTTTCCGTAAAAGACATGGCATCCAAGGATCGGTCTGTTTTGGAGGCTTCCTTTGAGGTAAAGGCTGGAGAAATTCTTGGCATATTTGGGCTTGGAGGAAGTGGTCGAACAGAGATGTTGGAATGTATCTATGGCTATCGACCAACGATAAAAGGTGTTGTAAAACTTCATGGGACAGAGCTGGTATCCAGGAGTCCTTGGAATTCAATAAAAGAGGGAATGGTTCTTATTTGTGAAGATCGAAGAGGTATGGCACTGGTTGGCAGTCTTTCTGTGAAGCAAAATGTTGTGCTGTCCACCATAAACAACTACTCGAGAATGGGAATCGTCGATGAATCAAAGGAGATACAAGATACAAAAGATAAAATTACGGCACTATCCATTAAAACAACTGGTTATAATCAGCAAGTTCTTCAACTATCAGGTGGGAATCAACAGAAAGTGGTTTTTGCAAAGGCCTTAATGTCGAATCCTAAAGTAATCCTATGTGATGAACCTACCCAAGCCGTTGATGTTAAGACCAGAGCGGAAATTCATAAGCTCTTACAAGAAAAGGCTGACGAAGGCAACGCTGTGGTATTTGTGTCATCAGACTTGAAAGAAGTATTAGAAATTGCAGATTCTGTACAGGTAATGGCTGCTGGACGTACCAAAGAATGTTTTGAGAACATAGATCTAACCGCAGAACAAATCCTCAAATGCTGTTATGCAGGAGAATTAGACAGAGAGGTGAAGGATTAATGGGAAGAATAAAATATATCGGTATTTTAAAAGCTTATGGAACGGTATTAGCCGGTATTGTCATTATAATTATTTTTAGTTTATTAAGACCCGATTCATTTGCAACCATGTCAAATTTCATCAACATCACACGTCAAATATCATTATTGGTGGTGATATCTTTAGGGGCTACTTTGGTCATGTCCATAGAAGAATTTGATCTTTCTATTGGCGCAATGGCAAGCTTAGGAGGCGTTTTAGCAGCTACATTTGCTGTATATGGATTGCCTATTTGGCTATGCTTTATTTTGCCAGTGATAATATGCCTCATGATTGGTTTTTTAAACGGTTATATTGTAACAAAGTTTAAAGTCTTATCTTTTATTACCACATTAGCAATGGGAACGATTATTGGAGGATTTACTTTTTGGTTTACAGGCGGTGCAACTGTATTTGAAAAAATACCTGAGAGCTTTAGATATGTTGGCTCAAAGATAATCATGAGCATACCATTGCTATCCGTCATCATGATCATATTTACAGTAACATTTTGGTTTGTTATGAGACACACGGTCTTTGGAAGAAAGCTATATGCCATCGGTGGAAATGAATCCGCTTCTGAAGTTTCCGGGATTAACGTAAAGCTAAATAAAAATGTGGCCTTTGCAATTTGTGGGGCTATGGCAGCAATGGCGGGAGTACTCATGGCGTCAAGATTAGGCTCTGCTCATCCAACGGGTGGGGACGGGTTTTTTCTACAGGCCTATGCAGCAGTATTCTTAGGAAGAACTGTATTTATGGAAGGGGTACCCAATATCTTAGGGACTTTTTTTGGAGCAGCAATCCTGGGCGTACTGGCTAACGGGTTAACTATTTTGCAAGTACCTACCTTTATGCAGGATGTTCTAACAGGCGCCATAATAATAATAGCAGTCATTGTACAGAAGTTAGGGGATTCAAAATGAATGACATAAAATGTGTTAAAAATAGTGAAAAAACAGGAGAACTTATAGGCTTTTTTGTAGCAGGATATCCCGATACAGAAAGCTTTTTAGATATCATTTCAGAAAGTGGAAAATGTGGGATTGATATTTTTGAGATTGGCTTTCCCAGTTTCAATCCCTATGCAGACGGTGAAGTCATTAAAAATGCGCATGCTGCAGTAAATGCTGGCGTAAGTAAGGATATAGAGTATTGGCGTAGGATAAGAAAAGCAACAAATAAACCCATATGGGTTATGGCCTATAAAAAGGACTTTATTGAACCCCAAATATATAAGGATTTCGCCAAAGAAGGTTTGATCGATGCGCTGATCACTCCCGATTGCACACAGGAAGAAAGAAAACGAATAAGTGAAGAGCTTTGCCATTTTGGGATCCGTGTACTGGGTTTTGTGAACCCTGATATGAAGATAGAAGAATGGAAGGATTGCTTTGAGAATTTCAAGTATGTCTATACACAGCTTTATTCAGGACCCACTGGAATGTACGTAGATTCCCCACAATATCAAGAGCTACTGGAATTTTTATTAAACTATAAAGAGGTACAATCATTTGCAGGGTTTGGAATTAAGACACCTGAAATGGCACAAACATTAATAGAAAAAGGATTTGCCGGTGTCATAATAGGTACCGCCATGGTTGAAAGACTTAATAGTTCCAGCGAAGAACTTTATAAATTTATTACTGAAATGAAAAGAGTTATTAAGGGTGGGTGAAAACATGAAATATGTAGCTACTTTTGACATTGGAACAACAGCAGTTAAAGGCGTTTTAGTATCGACTGAAAAGAAAGCAGTCTTTTCTCTTAGTGTCCCCATTGAAACGATCATGGATCAAGATGTTAAAGAGCAGTGTCCTATTGACTGGTATCATGCATTTTGTAGCATTTCAAAGGAGTTTTTATCCAATGGGGTTCAAGCTCAAGATATAATAGGGATCATCATGAGTGGTCAAATGCAGGACCTTATTACGGTGGATAAGAGTGGCAAGCCAATAATGAATGCCATTCTTTATTCTGATGGCAGAGCACATGAAGAGGCAGATGACATTATAAGTCAGATTGGTTTGGAAACCATTGTAGATAGTACCGGAAATTTCTTTGAGGGCTCTATGCCTTTTGCAAAATTATTATGGTTAAAAAGAAATCATCCAGATAAATATAGTCAAATATATAAAATTCTCATTAGTTCAAAGGATTATTGTGTTTCAAGATTGACAAATCAATATGTGACAGATGCAACATCTGCTTCAACAGCAGGATTAATGGATATTAAGAGCAAGGCGTGGAACGTAAATTGGATGAAACCCCTTCAGTTAGATGCTAATCAACTTCCGGATATTAAATATGCTCAGGATCTGGCAGGAACTGTTACAAAGGAAGCTTCTTTAGAAAGTGGTTATGCAGAGGGGACCCTTGTATATACAGGTGCTGGAGATGCAGGGGCTACTACACTTGCAAGTGGCATTTCAAAAGAAGGCGAGTATAATATTAATATAGGAACTTCAGGATGGATTGCATGCATGAGTAACCAGGCACTGAATCGTAGAGGCGTATTCAATTTGGCTGCAATGCCTAAAGATAAATACATTAATGTGGTTCCTTTTTTAAATGCAGGAGGCGTTCACAAATGGATTAGTAAAACCCTAACCCCAGTAAATGAACAGGATAATAAATATGAGTACATAGGTAAACTTCTAAATGAAAGCCAATGTGGGAGTCATGATCTTTTATTTCTACCCTATCTCTTAGGAGAACGGTTTCCTGTTATGGATGTGGATGTCAGGGGTTGCTACATAGGAGTTTCTGCTAAAACAACAAAAAATGATTTAGCAAGAGCTGCCTTAGAAGGCGTTGCGTTTTCCATAAAACAAGGATTAGAAACCATGATAAAAGAAGCGATTCGAGTGACCTTAATTGGTGGCGGGGCACAAGTGACACTTTGGTGTCAAACTTTGTCAGATGTATTGGGACAGAAGATTTATGTATCCGCAGATGCCGAATATATGCCAGCCATATCCATTGCAGCTTCAGTATTTATATCACAAGGTTTGGAAAAAAGCTATGAGGACTTTATTTCAAAGTTAATAGAAAATAATGACTTCATCTCTTACGAGCCTATTATTAATAATGTGGAAATTCTAAAAAAACAATATGATAAATATATTGGCATATACCCACAAGTTAAAAGTTTGTTTTAGCAATCTCTCAATTAGGCAGGAAGAAATTACATTCCACATTAATCGCTATTTGCTAACAATACATAAGGAATACATGTTAGAATTGTTTCAAAGATAGTTCTGACAATTCAGATATCTAAAGTGTAGTGTATGTGAAGGGTGTAATCATAATGAAATGGAAGACATATTTTAAATATGCACTAATCATACTTCTCCCAGTAGGATTCTTGCTGAATTATATTTCATCTTTAAACAGAGAAATGACACAGCAAGTCTACTCTAATTTTTTCTATAAAGGAATCTATAAATCCATAAGTAGCATTATAGGTTATATTCCTGTATCAGTGGCGGAGATTTTATTGATACTTGTTGTGTTGGTTTTTGCTTATCATATAGTAAAAACATCTGTGAAATTCGTGAAAAGCAAATCTTTAAGAATTTCAATTGTGAAAACTGCTTTCATCGATATATTTGCATTAGCAGGTGTGACTTATTTTGCTTTTGTTATAATGTGGGGTATGAATTATAATCGTCCCCCCATATCGGAGTTGTTTGAGCTGGAAATAATACCTGCTTCTATAGAAGAATTAACCCAGCTCAGTTCAAGCCTAATTGACGAGATGAATGAGTTGCGAAATCTGGTACAAGAAGATGAAAGTGGCGTTATGTATCCGAAAAATGGATATAAAGGGGCTATTGAACGCGCTGTATATGGATTTGAAGCGGCTGAAAAAGTATATCCTCAGATGGGTACAATGTATGGAAAACCAAAACCAATACTTCTGTCCAAATGGATGTCGCATACTGGCATATGGGGAATATATGCACCTTTTACTTTTGAAGCCAATATAAATACAAATATTCCAGCCCCTTTATTGACCGCAACTATTAGCCATGAAATGGCGCATGGGTTGGGCTTTGCTAGGGAAGAAGAAGCAAATTACATCGCATATCTCACATCCAAAATGCATCCAGATATTGACTTTAACTATTCTGGAATGCTTTTCGCCTTTATTCATTCCATGAATGAGTTGTATCTTTATGATTCTGATACTTATAACACATTGATTCTAAAATTAAATGATGGCGTCATCAGAGACATGCAAGCAATCAGGAGTTTCAATCAATCCTATGATGGGAATGTAAAGCAAGCATTTTCTGATTCTAATGATATGTATTTAAAGGCAAACCGACAAAAAGAAGGAGAAAGAAGCTATAGAAGAGTAGTGGATCTTCTGATAGCTGAGTACAGAAAACAAAGTACTGACAGGTGAATGTAGGGACAACCCTTGCGGTTGTCCTTAAAACATGTAGGGACGACCCTTGCGGTTGTCCTTAAAACATGTAGGGACGACCCTTGCGGTTGTCCTTAAAACATGTAGGGATGACCCTTGCGGTTGTCCTTAAAGAAAGCAAATGAAGGATTATGCATTAAAATCCTTCATTTCATATTTAAATTAATTTCTTGATATCAAAATTATCTTCAAGCAAAACCCAGTTTTGAGGATATGGGTATCCCAGTGCCCAGTAACTGATGCCTCTTAAGCCATAGACTTTAACCGCGTCAAATTTTGCTTGAGCGCTTCGGGCATCCTCAAACCAAACTTCATGTAGCCGTCCGGTTTCATCCCGATATCTAAAATATGGAGACTGAGAAGTGGGGTCATATTGGATAACGGTTCCGTAATAGGCGGCTCTTCTGATGGCTTCCTGTGGGCTAAAAGTTTCTGCTTCCTGCCCAGGAACAAAGGGGAGCAGCCAATCTCTGGCATAAATTTGAAAGCCAAGAAAAATTTTATCCCTTGGGATCACTGAAACCGCATAATCCAAAACCCGACGTATTTCATTAATAGGTGAAATGGCTTGTGGGGGACCTTTTCGATAGCCCCATTCATAAGTCATAAGAACAACAAAATCTAAAATTCTCCCATGAGCTTCATAATCATGTGCTGTATATAACAATCCTTGCTGCTCGGCGCTGATTTTTGGAGCTAAAGCACTTGAGACGAAGTAACCTTCCTCGTGTAAAACTTCTACTGCACGGGCTAAGAATTCGTTATAGAGTTCACGGTCATCAGGAAGCACATTCTCGAAGTCAATATTCAGACCTTGGTAACCTTTTTCTCTCATGGTTTCAAGGATGTTGGACAATAGATTTCTCTGTATCTCAGGAGAAGACAGAATCATATGAGCCAGGTTTCCACCTCTTTCGGTGACAGTGAAGTTGGTGATGGACATCATGGGAACCACATCATTATCATAGGCTGTACTTATGGCAGGAGAATCATCGATGGGTACGAGAGTGCCATTTTCTCTGATAAGATAGGCAAAAGGTGACATATAGGTCAAGTGCTGCCCAACGGATTCGATTATGGGCACAGCTTCTTCCTCCAAAAAATAAATATAACCGTTAACTTCAACAGAAGGTCGATCTTTTCTAGGAATCACCAATACAGTGCCAGGGTAAATAAGATAAGGGTTTTCAATTTCATTGATATTCATAAGGGTATTCAATGAGACACCGTACTTCTGGGAAATTTTCCATAGTGTATCATTGGACTGAACAATATAGCGAGGGGCAGGGACATATAAGTTTAGACCGGGGTATATGTAATTTGGGTTCGTTAGGTTATTGGTAGATGCAAGGATTTGTATAGTTGTATTGAATTTTTCTGCTATTTTCCATAGCGTATCATTGGGTTGAACGGTATAAATGATATCTTCGGTGGGAATCACCAATGCCTGGCCTATAACCAATTGATTGGGGTTCGGCAATTCATTGACTCTGACAATTTCATTAACAGGTACGCGATAAGAAGATGCTATTTGCCAAAGAACTTCTCCGGGTTTTACAACATGAATCAGCACGCTTAAAACCTCCTTTCCAAAACTATGATATAATCATTATATGAATAACCTAATAGGAAATGAACTGAGAGGGAAATTTATTTATAAATATGCAATGGAATCATTCATTTGTATGGAAAAATGGGACAAGATATGATATATTAAAAGAATTGATTAATAATAAATAAAATACATAATATTTAGATGTGAAAGAAAAAATGATATTAACAGTACATCTAAGATGAAAGAGAAGGAGAAAAGTATGAGCGAAGAAAACTCAATGAACGAATACATGGATCAAGTAAATGACTCCATGAAAGAAATATTCGAAGGAGACGTTATTGAAGGTACGGTTATATCAAAAAAAGAGGAAGAAATAATCGTAAACACTGGGCGATTTTCCGATGGTATTATACCCAAGGAAGAGCTTGATACGGACCAAGATAGCATTCAGGTAGGGGATGTTATATCTGTTTATGTTCTGAATCCTCATGATAAAGAAGGTAATGTTATATTGTCCCCAAAAAGAGCCACAGAAGTTGTAGCTTGGGAAGAATTAGAGAAAGCTTTTAACGAAAAAGAAGAGCTTCAGGTAAAAGTAACCAGTGTAACAAAAGGTGGCGTGGTCGCTTTTTATAAAAATATACGCTGTTTTATTCCTGGGTCGCTTCTATCCTATAGATACGTAGAAAATATGAAGGATTATATTGATAAAGAAATAATCGTCAAAGTAGAGGATTTTGATAAAGAGAAAAAGCGCGTGGTCCTTTCACGTAAAGCCATTGAAACAGAAGAACGCGATAAATTAAGAAAATCTCTATTCCAAGAGATTAAAGTGGGTAAAAAATACAAAGGCACTGTCATAAAGTTAATGAACTATGGTGCATTTATTGATATTGGAGGCGTAGAAGGGCTTGCACATATCAGTGATCTTGCTTGGAACCGCGTGAATCATCCTTCTGAAGTTGTTTCTGAAGGGGATGAAGTTGAAGTTTATGTCATGAATTTTGATCCTGAGAAGGAGAAAATCGGATTAGGGCTTAAAAAAATTGAAGACGATCCTTGGAACAGCATTACAACCCGTTATCAGGTTGATGATATTGTTGAAGGAAGGATTGTAAGACTTACGGATTTCGGAGCTTTTGTGGAGATTGAAAAAGGGATTGAAGGATTGGTTCACGTTTCGGAAATATCTTCTGAGCATGTGACTAAGCCCTCAGATGTTTTAAAAACCGGAGAAAAGATAGAGGTCAAAATTCTTAAAATTGATGACGAAAATAAGAAGTTAAGTCTGAGTATAAAAGAAGTTGAAGGACAGCAGATGGCTCAAGACTTGGATATAAATAATGATAACCAAGACGAAGGAACAACTTTAGGTGATATTGTAGGCGATAAATTCAAAGATTTCTTTAAAAAATAAAAATCAGAGATAATATAAATTGTGAAGTAAATCCCTTAGTTCTGAAATTGTTGGTTGGTATTGAAGACTATCAATAAAGATTTAAGGGATTCTTTTTTAGGTTTCTCAGTTTAAAGAGTTTTTACATTTAATAAGGGAGTTTGATTATGAGTAGAGTAGGAGAAAAGATTCAAAATTCAAGAATAAAATCGGGTATGAGTCAAAAGGCATTGGGTAGAAAGTTAGGAGTTTCCGAAGGCTTCATTAATGAAGTTGAAATGGGAAAAAAAGTAATCTCTCATGATATCATGGATAAAATATCTAAGATCCTTGGTAAGAACCTTGATGATATGGTGATGTCCTTCGAGGAAGAGACTTTTGAAAAAGATCCCCATTTAGATCAGCCTGCTAAATATAAAGACAATGCAAAAGTTAACGAAGTATGGACCCATGCTTTGGGGTCTGTTTTAAAAGCTGTACCCATCTATAAATACAACCTCAAAGAGGTCATAGGAACAAGAGATTTGCCGGTTAAATCTAATAAAATAGAAGGATATGCCCAGGATAAAGTGTTTTATATACAAATAGAAGATGACGATATGATTGGATTTAGAATCGCAAAAGGTGATATGGCATTTTGTCATACGACGCAGGAGATCACTAATAGTGCCATATATCTTGTGGAATATGGAAAAGGTCCAGTCATAAGACAAACAAAAAGGTTAGATGCTGGCAAAGTATTGCTTATTAGCTCAAAAGGCAACACCATAACTGAGACAATAGAAATAAAGAATCTTAAAATTCTGGCTAAATTAGATAAAATCGAGATAGAGGTATAAGTATAAGCAAAGTTATGTAGGGGCTGGTCTTGCACCTGCCCGTTAAGTGTAAGTTTAAGTGTAAGTAAAATAGAATTGTAGGGATGGGTCTAGTGCCCGTCCATACCTTTTGAATTATGCAAATATTATTATTTATAGAAAAATATGTAAATAAATAGAAATTTGTGTTATAATAAATAGAATCTTCATATAAGGAGGGAGAGAAAAGAATGAGTGATTTTAAATATGAAGTGAAAGAGGCATATGGTGTTTTATCGGAAACCCCTAAGGGGTGGACCAAAGAATTCAGGAGTATTAGCTGGAATGGCCGTGAGCCAAAGTTGGATATAAGAGAATGGGCACCAAATGATGAGACCATGGCTAAAGGCATCACCTTAACCAACGAAGAAGCTAAAAAATTAAAAGATCTTTTAAATCAAATAGAACTATAATATTTTTAAAGAAGCCTCTTCATATTTGAAGAGGCTATCAATTCCTTAAAATGAACTAAATCATCTCAATTTAAAACTCCCTTTAAATCGATAAACATTCACATGAGGATACTATGAAAATGATTTTTTTAGTATCTTCCGTATCCATATCCATAGTTGCAGAATAGGACAACTAACAATAGAAAGAAGAATAACAGACTGTCATTTCCTCCCCAAAGGCCATATCCGTCAGCCATTAATCTAACCTCCCTAAATCATAGAATATATTTTTTTCTTTGGCATAGTTCATATTATGTTGGGAAGGTCATTTATGTTAAAGAAGTTTTTTATTCTTAACATAAATATGCTTAATGTTGCTGGTGCCGGAATCCCTTTGATCAATTTGGAATTGATCGATGGCTTTAATAAGAAGTGTTAACTTTGTAAAGCCATAATTTCTGGGGTCGAAGTCAGGCTGTTTTTTTATGATTAAATTACCAACATCTGCTAGAAAAGCCCATCCATCTTCATCAGCTACATCCGTTATAGAAGAAGAAATTAATTTAATCATTTCATTTCCAATGTTAATAATTCCTGTCTTAGTATCTTTTGGAGGAGTGCTCCCTTTAATAGAAGGTACCTTATCCTTTGCTTCTTTTTCAGTAGACTCTTTTTCCGATGAAGCAATTATTTCGATATATGTAAACTTATCGCATGCCACAATAAACGGATGTGGTGTCTTTCTCTCTCCAAAACCGTATACTTTCATTCCCGCTTCTCTAAGACGAATAACCAGTCTTGTAAAATCACTATCGCTGGAAATGATACAAAAACCTTCTACTCTTTCTGAATACAATATATCCATAGCATCAATAATCATAGCAGAATCAGATGAATTTTTCCCCCGCGTATAGCTATATTGTTGAATGGGCGTAATGGCATTTTCCAACAAAATATTTTTCCAGCCCTTGCTTGCGGTTTTTGTCCAATCGCCGTAAATTCGTTTTATTGTGGGCGTACCGTATTTGGCCAGCTCCGCCATGATACCCTTAATGTTGCTATGGGGGACATTTTCGGCGTCTATTAATACTGCAAGCCTTAAATCTTGTTTTCCTACCATATTTTCTCCTCCTAATTTCTGATATAACAAATTAGTATTATGTTCTATAAATTAGCAAAAACACCTTTAATATTCTATATTATACCACATCTCATGAGATTATAAACCAGATGCCTGTTTTCCGGAGTATGGTTTAATCATTTCGTTATATTGCCTATAAAAGTAATATTGCAGGCAAAGCCTGCAATATCATGAGTTTCCAACTGTTAAGTGTTAAAATCTTTTAATTTCATTATTTTGTGTATTTATCAATTTCAACTTTTCTTAAGCTAACACTTAGGTCCGTAATCAATGCCACCAATACCGCCGATGCCACAATTACAGAATAGTACAACTAATAATAGGAAGAAAAACAATAGACTGCTATTATCTCCCCAGCCAAATCCGTCAGCCATTTAATCTACCTCCTAAAGTATTAAATATGGTTATCAGAGGACAATAGACTCCTCTATTTATCATTGGCATAGTATATAGTATGATATATATCAAATATTTGTTAATTTCTATTTCACAATCATTAAGTCGTTTTTTTTAATACGTTAAGATCTAAACTTGTAATAAAACCTTCTTCTTATTCATAAAAAGAATAAGGGGTGATTTTATGACGAAAATTAAAAAAAGCAAAAAACTGCTAAAAATTTCAGCAGTTATAGTTTTAGTTATCTCACTTGGATTGAACGCTTTTAGTTTTAAGCAGAATATAGAACTCGCTGATAAATATGATGCACTCATGTGTATCACAAGCGAATTGGATAGTACCAATACAATTTCATTTATCACTTCAATAAATGTTAATAGATATGAAGATGTAGAAATATTTGATATTAGTCAAGGAGAAGTTGTTAAGAAGGTCCAGTCCAATGAGACAATTCAAAATGAAGTAACCAATTATCTAAAGAACATAGAAGGGAAGTATGAAAAAGCAAAGCCTTTTCCAAGTAACGGAAAAGTCATCAAAGTTCCTTTGCATCCAGAAATAAAGGTGGAAAATCAATGGCTTTTAGATGAAGACATCAAAAAAGTAGATAAAGTATTCATCATATTTCCGGAAGAAGAGAATCCATTTATGTTGGTCTTGAATAATGAAAACATGCCAGTTTTTTATGAATTCTCAGGCAATACAGAAGTCCTCTTGCAACAGTTGCAATAAACGATAGAAACGATAGGGACGGTTCTTTTTGTTTCATCTCAAAACAAGATGAAGGAAACAAAAAGAATCGTCCCTTCTGTTTTTATAACTGGTGTTTTTCCATTTTTCGTTTTAAGGTGAATCGGCTGATGCCTAATACCTCAGATGCTTTGGTTTGATTCCATCCTGTCTGTTCTAAAGCATGCGTAATATATTCTTTTTCAATATGATCTATCTTTTCTTCCAGTGAAATTTCTTCAAAATTAACATTTTTTATTTCTTCTGGTATTTTGATTATTTCTTTTTTCAATTTATGTTTTTGCATCTCCGGTGGAAAATTGTTTAATCGGATACAATCATCATCAGTTAGTATTACAATTCTTTCGATAACATTCTTTAATTCTCTTATATTGCCGGGCCAATGGTAATCAAGCATCCTAGCCTCAGCAACTGTATCAAATCCTTTTATAGTTTTGTTAAAGGCTTTATTAAACTTTGCAAGAAAGAATTGGGCAATAAGTAAAATATCATTTTCTCTTTCTCTTAGAGGAGGTAAATCTATGGGGATGACATTGATACGATAATAAAGGTCTTCGCGGAACTCTTTGTTTTTTACGGCTTGCTCTAAATCCTTGTTGGTTGCAGCGATAATTCTAATATCTACTTCGATGTCCTCTAAGCCCCCGATTCTTCTCAACTTTCTTTCCTCAAGAAATCGGAGAAGTTTGGCCTGTAAGTCCATTGGGAACTCGCCTAATTCATCTAGGAAAACAGTACCGCCATCAGCAATCTCAAATAATCCCTTTTTCTTGGAAGCAGCCCCTGTAAAAGCGCTTTTTTCAAACCCAAAAAGTTCACTTTCCACTAAATTTTCAGGAATAGCGCTACAATTGATTTTAACCAATGGGGAGTCCTTCCGTATACTGTTTTTATGAACGGCTTCTGCCACCAATTCTTTTCCAGTACCAGTTTCGCCTCGAATGAGAATGGTAGCATGGTCATTTTTCGATAGCTTATTAATTTGAGTAAAAACTTCTTTCATTTTACTGGAATTACCAATCATATCTCTGGTGACACATTCCTTTTGCTGTTCAAGAAGAAAGATTTTGTTCCGCATCTTGAGATTTTTAAAGGCTCTATCCAGAACAATCTTGATTTGGTCTAATTCAAAAGGTTTATTAATATAATCAAAAGCTCCTCTTTTTATGGCCAAGACAGCACTTTTAATATCGCTGTAAGCTGTCATGACGATGACTTCAATTTCATTGTCCATTGATTTGATATCTTCTATTAAATCAATTCCGTTATCATTCCCCAACTTCATATCTGTTAAGACAACATGAGGCTTAAAAGATTGAGTTTTCTTTAAAGCACTTTCTGAAGTCTGCGCACTGGCTGTTTCATAACCGATATCTCTTAACCCAGCTTCTAAAGATTTACATATCATGATTTCATCGTCAATAATCAACACTTTAATTTTCATTTTTCTCCTCCGTATATAAGGGTAAAAAGATCTTGAATTTAGTTCCAATATCTTTAATGCTTCCTATTTCCAATTTTCCGCCATTTTCTTCTACTAGTTTGGATACAACGGATAAACCCAATCCAGTTCCTTTCGCTTTTGTTGTATAGAAAGGATCAAAGATTCTTTCTATGGTATATTCATCCATTCCACTTCCATCGTCTTCAAAAATTATGGAAATAAAAGGAAATTTTTCTATAAAAATATTTTTTATTTCGATCTTCAAATGACCATGAAGCGCCATTGAGTCTATTGAATTTGTAATGATGTTAATAAAAATTTGTTCCACTTGCCCTTTATCCACATAACCAAACGGTTGAGCTCCTTCAGAATCCATATTAATGATAATTTGCTTTCTGTTAAATCCTTCTTTGGTCAAATCCAAAGATCTTTTTAAAATATCGACAACATTGGCTTTGTCCCGATAAGAGTTCTTTGGTTTAGAAAAATCTAAGAGCTCCGTTACCAAATTGTTAATTCTATCTATTTCATAAGTGATACCATCGATTAGTTCTAAGCTTGAATGATCCGTACCACTGGGAATTCTATTTTTTATAACCTGAATACTTGTTTTGATTCCTGTAAGGGGGTTTCTGATTTCATGAGCTAAGCCTGCGGCAAATTGACCAACAGAGGTCAACCGGTCAACCCTTACAAGATTATTTTCCAATGTTTTTCTTCTTGTAATATCATTAAAGCTGCAAATGGCGCCATTTATTTTTCCATCTTCCATTTTTAGCAATGAAGTACTTACGTCGAAATAAATAATTCTGCCTTTCAGTACAGTGGACAAGGAAATCATGGTATTGATGTTCTTTTTCTCGTTAATGGTCTTAATAATTTGCTTGTTAAGTTGCTCATAGATATCACTATGGTTCCCATAATGATTAAATATTGTTTCGCCAACGGCATTAATGGAAATCAGTTTTCCATTCTTGTCTGTGGACATAATACCAATGTAAATATTTTTCAATATATCTTCGTTATATTTCTTCATTTCAATCAATTTTTTTGCGCTTGTATTTAATTGATCAATCATATGATTGAAAGAACTGGCCAAGACACCTATTTCATCACTGCGATTGATATCAATTTTCTCCTTAAGATTGTCTAATTCAATTCTTTTACAGATATCCGCGAACTTTTTAATAGGCTTTGAGATACTGTGGGCTATAAAAATAATGGCTTGCATAGAAATGACCAGAGAAATAACCGCGACTAATAATATATATTTCTGTATTCTCAGGAGTTCATTCGAAAAAATAGTCTTATCAATTCCTAAGACAAAGGACCAATTCCATTTTTCATAAGTATCGTGTATAAATAACAAATGATTTTGATTTCGATTATAAATGTGACCAGAGTCTGCGGATACAATCTGTTTCAATTGATCTAATTCAAAATTCATATTATTGAAAACGCTATTTTCTCCCTCTAAAATAACCATATTTTCTTTATTGATGCTATAAAAATATGTCTTGGCTTCCGATTTTCCTTCCTCTAATGTAACAATTCCTTGTTCCACTTTTTCATTAATGGTATCCATATAAGCTAAAGATTCTCTCAAAGAAGCTTCTAAATGATTGATTTTATCATTTAATAACAATTGATAACCATTCCAATAAGAAATAATACCCATTATGATGATGGGAAGAATTGTCAGAAACATAAAAGGAATTAATATTTTATTTTCGATATCTAATTTCATGATGCATCACCTGTTTTCTTATAAGTTGCCTTGCTAACCAGGTAAAACAGAAGACAAGAGATAATTAAACCTGGAAAAACAGGATGCAGGATCATACTATAAGCACCGGTGACTTCTAATATATAAAAAATAGCTATGGTAAGGATGCCCCCGATAGAGGAAAAAATAGCTCCATCTTTTGTAGCTTTTTTCCAATAGAGACCCCCGTAAAGAGGAAACAAAAAGGAGACAGCAAATACACTCCACACATAGCTCCCATAAATCAGTAGTATCTCAGGGGGCTTGATAGATAATAACAAGGAAATGGTTCCTGCTATAAAGATAGTAATCCGACTGATGCCTAAAAACTTTTCATCTGATATTTGTTTTTGACTAAGGTTGATATAAATATCATAACTAAAACTACTTGCCAGAATCAAAAGTTCAGAATTTGCAGTGGATATAGCGGCTGCAATGATGCTGATAAAAACAAGGCCGCTGAGGTTTAAAGCCATTTTGCTGTTGATGATATAGGGCAAGACTTCGTCTACAGAATTAATTGAGCTAATTTCTGGAACGAGAACCCGAGAACCGATACCAATGATCATCAGGCCCACATATAAAATACCTAGAATAATGGCAGATAGACAGACCATTTGAATACCAGTCTTCCTATCTTTTGTTGCAGTAATTCGTATAATGTACTGGGGATTGGCTGCTGTGCCCAGCCCCCAAGCAAGCCCCGTGGTAATAATCATGAGAGGGCTGAATAAATTATTTGCAGAAGGATCTAACAAAGCCCCTTGAGTAATGTTGTATTTTGGAGAGACCTTGGACATAATGGCAGCTGCTTTTTCATGCATCAATGTGATGCCGCCGATATCATTAATAATAAAAAACGCTGCTAAAAAAATGCCCGCTGCTAATAAGATAAAATTTAAGGTGTCCGTTTTGGACACGGAAAACAACCCACCGAAGCTGGTATAGACAACAAATAGATAAATCAATAAGATGGCAATATTATAATCTATATCTAAAAGCGTTGAGACAACAATCCCGAAACCTTTTATTTGTATGATGATATATAAAATGTAGCAGATGACAATAATAAGCCCTGTAAATGCTTGATAGCCCTTACTGTTATAACGGATTTTGAAGTATTCAGGAATGGTAACAATATTGTATTCTTTTATCCGATAAGCGATAAATACCAAACAAGATGCCCCTAAGAGCCAGCCCACTACGGAATATAAAATAGTAGAGTAGCCATAGGCATAGACAGAGCCTGTGACACCTTGCATGGAGACTGCACTAAACCAAGTTGCTGTGAAGGTAAAAACACCTGTAAATAATCCCAAACTGTTTCCTGCAACACAAAAGTCTCTTGCATTATTTGTTTTTTTGAACCCATTTTTACCCCAAAATAAAAATACAATGGTGTAAATGGTAAAACAAAGCATGTACATAATGATTTTATTCATTGCTTTTTATCCTCCAAATACTTAAGAATAAGTGCAATAATGGTAGGAAGAAACATAGATAAAACAAATAATCCTCCGACAATAATCAAAGTATTTAGAGGAAGTCCCATGATTAAAATGTTCACTTTCATATAACCATTCCTTTTATAAATATTTACCCAATATTATACTACACTTTCTTTGTTTTTCCCTTATTTAATTCATATATTTACATACTTCTATATTTACCCATGAGCAATTTTGAACACTTGTATCAAAAGCGCTCTTTTATTATGTTCATAATCGCTCAACAGAGAATGAATTAGAAACAAATGATTCATAAATCGTTAAAATTCAACGCTTTGAGAGGCTGGCACTATTTTTGCTCATATAGAAGATGAAATTATTTTATAGGAGGGTTTATTATGGCTATGAAAAGAGAATATGGTAAAGAACAACCGTATATTCCAGCAGGACCTTTTAAAATCCGTTTTCCTTTCATTCATTATCGTTTTGAATTCGCGGATTATTTTCAAGGACTCTTAATGTGTGCAGTTTGTTTAGGGGCTATTCCAATGCTACAAGAATACTTAGGAATGCCTTTTGAAGTAGCAATGGCAATCGTTGTATTAAATGGCGCATTGTATTGCTTGCATACTTTCTTAGGAGATCCAGTTGTTCCCGGTTGGGTAACACCAGCGATTCCATTGTTGATGATTCATGTAAGTCAATTTGAAATGGGACCAGAAAGGGTTCAGGCACTCATCGCATTTGAATTAACTTTAGGTATTCTAGCAATATTTTTAGGGATAACTGGCTTTGGCAAAAAAATTGTTTCCATCGTACCCAGTGCCATGCAATCAGGAATCATTTTAGGATCTGGATTTGCAGCTGTAATGGTTATTTTTAAAGCTGGCGCAAGATTTGATAGCTTTCCAATATCCATAACAGTTTGTATCGGTATCGGATTCTATTTACTTTTCTCTACACATTTTAAAAGCATACGAGATAAGAATAAAGTGCTTAAAGTTATATCCAGTTTAGGTATTTTACCCGTTATCGTATTAGCTGTTATTATCGCACCCTTGGTGGGCGAGGTGCCTTGGCCACAAATAGAGTGGGGAATCACAAAACCTGCTTTTGGGGTCTTATGGAGTGAGTGGACAATCTTCGGAGCCATTCCATTTCCACCACTTGGCATGTTCATTGCTGGATTACCCATGGTAATATCCGCCTATATCGTATTATTTGGAGACATGATTCAATCGCGTGCTTTAATTGAGGACGCAGAAACATTTAGAGGAGACGAACATATTGATTACAACTCCAATCGTTCTCATTTAGTATTTGGACTTAGAAATATGATCATGTCCATAGTCGGACCGGATATCACCATGTGCGGACCTTTGTGGGCAGCTATGCAGGTTGTCGTTTGCGAGCGCTATAAACAAGGAAGAAAAGCGATGGATTCATTATTTGGTGGTGCAGCTTCCTTTAGATTTGGGACCTTTACCGGCTATTTAATTCTTCCAATCGTTACACTGGTTCAACCCATATTAGGCATCGCTTTAGCATCTACTATGTTGATTCAGGGGTATGTATCTGTACGAGTGGGTGTTATGAAGGCCAGAACCTTTAACGACTTAGGTATTGCAGGCGTTATGGGCGCAGTACTTGCTACCCGTGGAGCAGCATGGGGTCTGGGAACAGGTATTGTTTTATGCCTATTGATTAACATTTTCCACAAACCACAACATGATATCTATATTTTTGAAGGAAAAAAAGAAATCGAAGATGCTGAAGAAAAAACTGCTTAATACAGTATCTTAGAATAATCAGGAGGCATATTTTGAAACTAGTTATGGATAAGGGCGTAAAAGAATACTTAGAAAAACATCAAGCTGCTTGTCTTGTCATTGATATGATACAAGATGAAACCAGTAGCGGATGCTGCTGTGGCATAACAAAAAAGTATTATACGCCATATGTTCGGATAAGCTCTAATAAAGACAACATGAGTAAGGAATATGTTGAATATGAAGAAGACGGAATAACTGTTTTCATTGTTAAAAAAGCCTTGACGCAAGTTCAAGGCGATGATGACATGGTAAATATTTATTTAGAAAAAGTGCTTTTTAGTAAGAAATTAAATGTAAATGGTATTAAAGCAGTAGTTGACTAATGACATCAAAGCCCTTAATGTTTTAGACTTTGTCTGAAACTCTTGCACCTCTAATTTTTAGAGGTGCATTTTTTAAAAGTGTGCCCAGCCACTTTTTTTTTAAAGACTAACAAAAAAAATGAGATGAAAAAGTTGCCATTTCAAAAAGACAATGCTATAATTAGAAAAGACAATTTGATATACTTAAGTATATCGAAATAATATCGGAGGATGCATGTGTTAAAGAGAATTCCAAGTGCTTACGTTCTTTTATTCTATATTATTATTGTTCTAGGTATAGCATCTTATTTCATTCCTGCTGGTACTTTCGAAAGACAAATTGATTCCAGCACGGGGATTAGCTATGTCGTTATTGATAGTTATGAGGAGATTGAAAAAAATCCAGTGTCAATTTTCGATATATTCAAAGCGATTCCTAAAGGGATGATGGAGTCAAGCGACATTATTATTTTTGTTCTAATTATTGGAGGTTGCTTTGGAGTAATTCAGGCCACAGGAACTACTGATGCCTTTTTTGGAAGTTTGGTTCGTAAATACGAAGGTAATGAGAAAATGCTGATAATCATTATAATGTCGGTTTTCTCGCTAGCAGGAGGGATGCTGGGTACAGCAGAAGAGGCGTTGCCATTTTATCCTCTGATGATTTCGCTGTCTTTAACGATTGGATATGATAAAATAACAGGTGTTGCCATGTTGCTTCTGGGTACAGGAGCTGGATTTGCGGCGGGTTTTTTAAATCCATTTACAACAGGTATTTCACAGCACATATCTGAACTACCCCTTTTTTCGGGTATTGGTTTAAGAATTATTGCACATATTGTTTTTCTGTCAACCTCGATTATATATGTCTTGATGCATACGAATAAAATCGATAAGGGTAATAAAGATAATTTGAGAGAACAGGATCATTTTGTTGACATAAAAAAAATGCCAGATTTGAATCAACGACAAAAAAGAGTTATAGTAATAGTGATTATATTATTTGTATTTATGTGTGCAGGGATTTTTAAATATCAATTTCAAATGTTGGAAATTGCTACTACTTTTTTCATTATGGCAATCATCAGTGGCTTGATTGGCGGGTTGAAGCCGGGAAGGATATCGTCAGAATTTGTTAAAGGCGCATCCCATTTGGCTTATGGTGCATTGATTATTGGATTTGCTAGGGGCGTAACTGTCATTATGACCGATGCCAATATCATGGATACGATTATCAACACGCTATCAAAAGCGATAGAGGGATTTAATCCATTGGCAAGTGTCATAGGAATGCTTTTTTTGCATGTTATTTTAAGTGTGTTTATCTCGTCAGGTAGCGGGCAGGCAGCTGCAACCATGCCGATAATGAAAACACTAGCAGACATAACTGGCATCACAAGGCAATCAGGGGTCCTTGCTTTCCAGTTTGGAGATGGATTGACCAATATAATTAACCCTACATCGGGATATATGATTGCCGCGTTGGCTTTGGCAGACATTGAATGGAAAGATTGGGCAAAATGGTTTGCACCCCTTTATATAATCTGGCTTATAGAAGGGATTGCTATTTTGATTATTTCAATTATAATTAATTATGGACCTTTTTAAAAATTTACTTCGGGTGGGAATATATGTCAGGTTTAAATCAAAACGCAATAGACCTTGAGGTGATTAAGGCTTTAGGGGATGAAACAAGATTGGAAATCTTAGAGATTATTGGTAAGAAAGAATTGAATGCAACTGAGATTAGTGATAAATGCATTCTTTCGAGGCCAACGATTTCACATCACCTTCAAATACTTAAACGAGCAAGTATTCTCGAAGCGAGAAAAGAAGGAAAAGAAATCTATTATTCGGTCAATATGAACACATTGAAAGAGGTATCACGATCGTTTTTAGGATTTGTTAATCTCGGTTTCTTTTGAGGGATGATGTAATTAATTATTTTTGAAAAATGCGATGATAATATTAAACATATCAACATATAGTGTTGCAATATTCTGGTACTCAGGACAAACGGATGGAGATATCGTACAAATAATAAAGAGACAGCAGTTTAAAGGAATCAACATGTCGAAATGATTAAACATATAAACGTAATGTTGAGAAAAGTATGGAAAGGAGTGATTGCTTGAACATAATTGAGAGTTAAAAAAGATATTGTATTTAATCGTTGGAGGTGAGAAAAAAGGATATAAGAAAATTATGTAGGACAGAGAAAAATGATAAGGAGTCAAAATATGGAAATCACGGGTTTTATCAGTGAAAGAGAGATTATTGACATCGCAGTAAGTCTTATCACAGCGGAAGGACACAAGGATGTTGTGGACAGGGAATCCAAGGTGGTTCAATACATCAAGAATCTGCTGGAAAATGAAAATATCATTGTTGAAACAAAAGAGATAGAAACGAACCGCTGTAATGTATATGGCAGTATAGAAGGTGATGAAAAAGAGGTTCATTTGATGTTCAATGGTCATACAGATACAATACCAGCTTTTGATATGAATTATGAACCCTTCAAACCATTCATAGAAAACGGGATACTCTATGGAAGAGGCTCTGCTGATATGAAAGGTGGCATCGCAGCAATGCTAGGAGCATTACTGGCAATAAAAAGACAAGGAATAAAGTTGAGAAGGACTGTGATGTTCGCAGGTGTCATTGACGAGGAAGAATGCTCTAAAGGAACAGAACAGATGATTAAAGATCAGATCTATGCAGATTACGTCGTAATTGGGGAACCGACTAGCCTAAGAGTATGCACAGCCCACAAAGGTATGGAGTGGATTCAAGTGAGGTTTAAAGGACAGTCAACCCACGGAAGTCGACCACATGAAGGGAAAAGTGCGATTTACATGGCATCGGAATTTTGTAAATTAATTTATGAAGAACTGGAGCCGGAAATACTAAAAAAAGAGTTTGATCTCTTGGGCAATGGAACCATTAATGTTGGAAAAATTTCAGGCGGAAATGACCCGAACATAGTACCGGATAACTGTATTGTGCAAATTGATAGAAGGTGGCTTCCCAATGAAACGTTGGAATCGGTTTATCAAGAAATAGAAAAAAAAGCGATTTTAGCGGCTAAAAAGTTTGGAGGAACTTATGAAATCTCTGCAATGAGAGACTTTACAGCATCCATGGGCAATGCACCACACAATATTGATGCTAAAAACGAAATCGTCTTGAACGCCTTGCAGATTTCAGCAGATGTGACAGGAGAAAATCAACCACCCAGAGATTTTCCGGCTTGGAGTGATGCAGGCCTCATAAGCAATCATACGAATGCGAAATGTATTATTTTAGGACCAGGCAATATAACCCAAGCTCATGCAAATGACGAATTTTGTGCAATTGACGAAATTATGAAGGCATCGGAAATATATTTTCAGTTGATAAAAAAAATATGTATGTAACCAGGTGAAAGGAGTATATAAATGGAAAAGTTGAAGGATAAGAAAAGATTTCGGGTACCCCACACGTATGTACTATTATTTTTAGTGGTTGTATTAATCGCTGTACTGACCTACTTTATTCCTGCAGGAGAATTTGACCGTGCTGAGGACCCTGCGACAGGAAGGATTTTTGTAGTTGCTGATAGCTATCACGCTGTTGACAACAGTCCTGCTGGTTTTTTCGATATTTTTACCGCAATACCAAAGGGAATGGAAAAGTCAGGTTACATAATTTTCTTCGTACTGTTGATCGGCGGGTCTTTTGGAATACTGCAATCGACAGGTGCTATTGATGCAGGCATCGGGCACATCGTAAAGCGTATGAAAGGGAAGGAAAAACTAATTATTCCGATACTGATGATAGTATTCTCCTTAGCAGGAGCAATATTGGGTGCAGCAGAAGAACTGCTTCCGTTTTATCCCATTGTAATATCATTAGCGCTCGCCTTGGGGTTTGATACCATAACGGGAACATCGATCGTGTTGTTGGGTGCAGGAGCCGGGTTTGCAGGTGCATTCTTAAACCCCTTTACTGTAGGAATAGCCCAAGGCATTGCCGGACTACCACTGTTTTCTGGAATATCATATCGTCTTGTAGCATACGTCATCCTTCTTTTGGGAGCGATCATTTATGTATATAGATATGCAAGTAAAGTGCAGAAAAATCCTACCTCAAGTCTGACTTATGAAGAAGATAAGCTTAAGCATGAAGAATTTGCTTTGGGCGAAATTGCGGAATTTACAGGTAGACACAAACTGGTTCTATCAGTCTTTGCCATAGGATTGGTCATTTTAACCTTTGGTGTTGTAAAGCTCGGATTCTATATCACTGAGCTAGCCGCAATGTTTCTGATCATGGGGATTTTATCAGGTATAGTAGGCGGTTTGAAAGTTGATAAGATTGCAGAAGAATTTGTAAAAGGTGCACAAGGATTGGTGTATGGAGCTCTTATTATTGGATTGGCAACCTCGATTATGGTCGTAATGCAAGAAGGAAAAATTATGGATACGATTATTTTCAGTGCAGCCAGCCTACTTCAAGGTCTTCCACCTGCATTGGGTGGCGTAGGAATGTTTGTTGCACAATCCTTCATCAACTTTGTAATTCCTTCCGGAAGCGGTCAAGCAGCAGCTTCTATGCCGATTATGGCCCCGATGGCGGATCTGATAGGCATCTCTAGGCAATCTGCAGTTTTAGCTTTCCAATTTGGAGACGGATTTTCTAATGTAATCAATCCAACCTCAGGATATTTCATGGCGGCGATTGCTATTGGGGGAATTAAATGGGAGAAATGGTTCAAGTTCATGTGGCCCTTATTCCTAATCTGGTCAGTTCTAGGAGCAATACTTGTGGCTGTGTCAGTTATGATTGATTATGGCCCATTCTAAAACATTAATTATGTGATAATACTGATATATATGTTATAAGTCGCTCAACCATGCGGCTCTGAACCCAGAATAATGCCATTAGGATGAGAAAGATTCTGATGGTATTTTCTGAGGTTAGTTGGAAGAGAAGATATATTTGTTAATTACATCTTAAGCTTTTCTGGTTTAAGGGGACATAAATGATATGGGAGGGGATGCTTTGGAGAAAAAAGATTTTAGTATTGGCTCCCATGTGGAACAATCAAAAATCATGGGATTACCCAAATACATTGAGCAAATAGAAGGAAGAATAATTGAAGAGGTTTTTACCACTCATGAAGGAAACGTTTCTAAGACGGCTAAAGCATTAGGTTTGAAACGCCAAACTTTACAGCATAAATTAAAGAAAATTTCAAAGGTATTTTAGGAAATAACTTTTAATTCTAGAAAATATAAAATATTTGCAATTAAGTGCAAAGGTTTCTATGTTTAAAATTTGATATAATAATTGTCCAATCAAGTTACAGTTGGAAATCTCAATAAAATATTACAAAGTGTTAGGAGAGTATTATGGAAAACGTAAAAGTAATTATTTGGGGACTTGGTGCTATGGGTGGCGGTATGGCAGACATGCTACTAAAGAAAAAAGGCGTTGATATTGTAGGGGTCGTAGGTAGAGGTGACAAGATTGGTAAAAGCATGTATGACTTCATTGAAACACCTAGAGGAGACAGACCAGATGTGATCATCGGTTCCCCAGAAATTGTTATCAAAGAAAAATGTGCTGACGTTGTTTTAACCTGTACCGATTCTTTTGCTAAGACGGCATTTGATCGACTGAAGTTTTGCTTGGACAAAAAGATTAATGTTGTGTCTAGCGCGGAAGAAATGGCATATCCACAAGCACAAAATCCAAAAATAGCAGCCCAACTGGATGAAATCGCAAAGGCAAACGGTGTATCCATTATCGGCACTGGTATTAATCCAGGGCTTATTATGGATTTGTTGGTGATAACCATGACTGGTTGTTGTGAGTCCGTAGATACTATTTTAGCAAGACGTGTCAATAGCCTTTCACCTTTTGGACCTGCAGTTATGGAAGAACAAGGTATCGGTATTTCTGAAGAGGAGTTTAAAACAAAGCATTTGTCTGGACACGTTGGATTCCCTGAATCCATTAGAATGATAGGCGATGCTATAGGGTGGAATATAGATAAGATTACCCAATCCATGGATCCTATTGTTACGGATGTAGATAGAAAATCCAAGTATGGTTTTACAAAAGCAGGCCATGTAGCGGGTGTTGCTATGAAAGGTTTAGGTTATGTGAATGGTGTGCCTAAAATTGAAATGGATCATCCACAACAGATTGAACCAGAAAAAGTTGGAGTTCAGACTGGAGATTATGTGATTATCAAAGGGGTACCAAATATTCATATGGTAAACACACCCGAGGTACCAGGGGGTATTGGAACCATCGCTATGTGTGTTAATATGATTCCTAATATCATTAATGCAAGACCAGGCTTACACACCATGATTACCCTTCCAGTACCCAGAGCTATCATGGGAGACATGCGAACACTCATTAGTGAGGAAGCCAAAATAGTTAAATAGGTTATTTTATTAAACAGGAGGATTGATATGATAAAAAAAGATACATGGGTCCTTATTCATAAAACTATTTTAGAACCCAATCAACGTGCACCACAGGTGCCCGAGGATACTAAAAAAGTTCCTCTAGAAATGTGGGTGAAAGGCTATTTGCAAAAAGACACCCCAGAAGGTGAGATGGTGGAAATCAAAACCAGAACGGGACGTATGGAAACCGGAATCCTCATTGAGGCAAACCCCTATTATAAACATGACTTTGGTGTTTTTGTTCCAGAACTTCAGGTTATCAGTGAGCAGGTGAGAGAAATCTTGTTTGGGGGTGATGAGAAATGAAAAAGCCCAATAATTATGCTTCGGTTATGGCTCGTAAGGGAGATATAATGAAAGAATCCGTAGGCATCGACTACTCCAAATTTGAGAGTGGTTCAATTGCCTTTGACTATGAGAAATTAATGAGAGAGACAGGTTATACCCTTGAAGAAATGCAAAAAATACAGCACGGAACGCATGTAGGAAATACCCCTATTATCGAGTTACGCAACATTACCTCACTGGCACGTAGATTAGCAAAACCTGGATACGGCGCTCGCATATTTATCAAAGACGAGGCCTGTAACCCTTCAGGTAGTTTTAAAGCGAGACGTGCGGCCAATTCGGTTTATCATGCTAAAAGGTTGGGCTATAAAGGCGTTATTACAGCCACCAGTGGAAATTACGGTGCTGCTGTAGCCTCCCAAGCTGCTATGGTGGGGCTTAAATGCATTGTGGTACAGGAATGTTATGATTCAAAAGGGTTAGGACAACCAGAAATCGTTGAAAAGGCAAGGGCCTGCGAAGCATTGGGTGCTGAAGTGGTTCAATTGTCTGTAGGGCCGGAATTGTTTTATAAATTTCTTTTGCTTCTTGAAGAGACGGGATATTTTAATGCTTCTCTTTATACGCCTTTTGGCATTGCAGGGGTTGAAACTCTTGGGTATGAGATCTCCATGCAGTTTAGAGAAAAATTTGGAAAAGACCCAGATGTAGTGGTTTGCACTAATGCAGGCGGAGGCAATTTAACAGGTACTGCAAGGGGTTTAGAAAAAGCGGGAGCAAATCCAGTTATCATTGGCGCGTCTGTTGACCTTTCAGGCCTGCATATGGCATCTGACACTCAATTTAATAAAAAATCTTTTACCACGGGGCATACTGGCTTCGGTGTTCCTTTCTCCACGTATCCTGATCGGTCTGATGTACCCCGTTCCGCTGCAAGACCTTTGCGATATATGGATCGATATGTTACGGTAAATCAGGGCTCGGTCTTTTATATCACAGAAGCTCTAGCAAGTTTGGAAGGCTTGGAAAAGGGACCTGCTGGCAACACATCATTGGCAGCTGCCTTTGCTTTGGCACAGGAACTGCCAGAGAATAAAATGATAATTGTTCAGGAAACGGAGTATACAGGTGCTGGAAAACACATTCAGCCCCAGTTGTCATTTGCAAGGTCTAACGGTATTGACATTTACTTTGGAGATCCCATGGGAGAAATTCCAGGGAAATCCATTGTGCTTCCTGCTCATCCTTCCTTAATACGAGTAAAAGAAGTAGATATAGAAAAAATGCGTCAATCCCTTATTAAAACAGCTGTCAAAAACTATCAAATCATTCCTACAGAGGAAGATATTGTTTTTTTAGCAGATGAAACCAAGACTGATACCGAATTTGTCAAGAAAGTTTTGAAAAGAGGGTGTCTGGTAAAGTAGGTTTTATAATAAACATTGGAGTATTCAGAAAAAAGATGTGTTCCCCTTGTGGTAAACAGTTCAAATAATAGATTGTTTTTACAAGGAGGAGCATATTTTTATGGGATGTTTTAAGGCTTTTTTATACATACCTTTTGGTGAAAACGATGTTAATCTTTAGAAGTATTTGAACTGACATAAACTCGAGGCACTCGTTGCCCGATGCGACAGACAATCTCATAATTGATGGTACTGGTTTTCTCTGCGATTTCATCGGCCAAAATTTTCTTATTCCCTTGGGTCCCAATTAGCACCACTTCATCATAGAGTTGGACGTTTGGAATATCCGTTACATCAATCATACATTGGTCCATGCAGATATTGCCTACTATTGGGGCATATTCACCTTTGACAATAACGCGACCATTTCCGGATAAAGAGCGGGGATAACCATCTGCATATCCAATGGGAAGAGTGGCAATAAAGCTTTCTCTTTCGGTTATGAATTTTCTGCCATAACTGATGGAATAGCCAGCAGGCACTTTTTTAATAAACAGAATATTAGCTTTCAAACTCATGGATGGTTTTAAGTTGATAAGGTTTTTATTCACTTTATTTGAAGGGTAGCATCCATAAAGAATAATACCAGGACGTACTGCATCAAAATGGGCGCCCGGCAATTCCAAAAGAGCTGCGCTGTTGGCATGGGTCTTAAAAGAAATAGGCACACCAGCCTTCTCCAAATCTTCGTAAAAATTCTCAAAAATTTTAAGTTGACCATAGGAATAGGCTTTATCGGATTCATCAGCTGTAGCAAAATGTGAAAAGATACCTTTTATCCGAATGTTAGGCAGTTCTAGTATAGCTTTAATCTCCTTAAGGCTTTCAGCGGTTGGCATCAGGCCTATTCGGCCCATGCCAGTTTCTACAGCGATAAGTATTTCCACCTCTTTGTTTGCAGTTACAGCTAAGTCGGATAATTGCAAGGCTTCAGTAGATGAAGCCATGATTGGTGTTAAGTTATAGCGGAGGAGTTCCTCTAGATATATGCTTGGTGTTAGACCTAACATAAGGATAGGGCAAGTAATGTCTGCGCTCCGTAAAGTAATAGCTTCACTTATAGTGGCAACCGCCAAGGAAGAAACGCCATTCTCAAGGAGAACTCGAGACACGGGAACGGCGCCGTGGCCGTAAGCGTCTGCTTTAACGACACCAATAACTTCCGTTGTTGTTTTATCTACTAGCTTAAAAATGGAAGTAATGTTGTGTTTAATACAATTCAAATCAATTTCTGCCCAAACGGGCCGAAGGGCTTCTCTAAACATGTAGATTTTATTCCTTTCTGGAGTTGAGCAGCATTCAATTTTTTGGCTAAAAATCCTCTAATGATTGGATTAGAGTTTGATATAATATAATTATATGTACTTTCTTTGATGCTGACAAGAATGCAAAATAATGGGCGCTGATAAGCGAAAGCGAATGGGGTTTGACAAAGAAAGGGGCAAGTGTAAACAAAAGGGACGGTTCTTTTTGTTTCAAAGAACAAAAAAATAATCCAAAAAGAACAGTTCTTTTTGGATTATTTACGATTTCTTTTCTTTGCCTGTTCAAAACCGAATTTTATAGCATCCATGAGGATCTCGATGGCCTGTGGAGAAGCCGGTTGCCCCTCAATTTTCAATTCTTTATCTTTTTCTAATTTATCTAATAAAGTAATGATATCTATTTCAATATCTTTTTTTTGATTCTCTAAGAGGGTGCCATCCCTTTGGTCCGTACGATCCAGTAAATAGTCCAAAGAAACATGAAAATATTGAGCCGTTTCTCTGAGCAAATTATAATCCGGTGTCCGTTTATTAACCTCATAATGGGCATAAGTTCCTCGGGGCACGCCTAAAATATCCGCTATTTCCTTTTGGGTTAAATCTTTTTCATTTCTTAATTTCTTTAGTTTTTCTCCCAGCATTTTTCACACCTCATGGCAAAATTATACTGTTGCAAATCGCTACATACAATATTTTCTCCAAAAAGTTGCAAAAGTATATTGACAGCTTCATTACGCGACATTATGATAGAAGTAACTTCCATTATATGGAATAAATTGATATTGATTCTATTAAGAGATCAAAATTAAGGAAGCTATATAAATAAAAACTTAAAAAACTAAATGGGAATAGGGGGGATTAGAATGAAGCAGAGTGAAAAAATAAGGCTGCTTGAAGAAAAGGTGATAGAGTTAGAAGAATCAATCAAAGTATTGATGAGTTTAAACCTGGAGCAGTTGCAGACCGTTGTATTTCAATTAGACCGAGTGGAAAAGAATTTAAGCAAGTTGCTTTGTAAACAAATGTAAGACCATTGGAGACGGTTCATTTTGGTTTAGAATCTCCAAGCCTCAATCTAAAAGGGCCGTCTCAAAATGTTTTTTATTGACACATTATGGAAACAAATGTATACTTAAAACAGACCGACGTGTCGGTCTGTTTTGAATAATGGCATGAGGAAAGGATTGATCTAATGAATACAAGAGAGAGAATACTTACCCATTCTTTTAATTTATTTATGAAAAAAGGATATACACAAGTCAATATAAGTCACATTTTGCAAGATCTGAACTTATCACGAGGCGGCTTTTACTATCATTTTCATAATAAGGAAGAAGTCTTAAAAGAAGTCATTGAAAAATATTACATAGATCAATTGAATTATTTAACAGGGATTGTTGAATCGGCAAAGAATTTTCAAGACATTATAAAAGGAATAGAAAAGTTAGCCATTAGACAAATGGATATTTTCTTAAATACTCAAGAAGAAAGGCCCAATCACTATTACCTTATGTTTGAGGCCATGAAGCTTTTTCCAGAAATGAAAGAAACCATCTCGCGATGGTATGTAGAATCCATTAAGGAGCTGAAACTTTTTATTGAAAAATGTGTTCAATCAGGCGAAATCAAAGAAGACGTAGAGCCTTCTATGTTATCTTTGCAAATTATTACACAAGTAGAAGGGCTTTTCTTGATGAGCTATTTTGTGGACAAAAATATCAGCCAAGAAGAGGTATTCCTTGTATTTGATAAAATTTATAACAATATAAAATATGTCAATTAATCATTCCATTAAAGATCCTTGAAAATCACAAAAGCAGTTCGCTTTTTTGTGATACTTTTTATTATAAGGTTCATATTCCTTATGGCGAAGCCAGATTATGCAAAAAAAGTGTATGTCCTAAGGCCCTAAAAATTTTTTAGGACTGGCATAGGAATTGCACTATTTATATATAGTATTAGAGTCATAATGATGTTTCTAAAGAAATGGTTCGGAGGTAGAGTATGAAAGAAACAATCAAAAAAAAGATCTCAGAGAAATTAGCTGAATTAGAAAAAATCAATCAATACTTATTCGATTTTCCTGAAGAAGGTTACCAAGAATATAAGGCTTCAAAGATTCTAAGGGAAACTTTGATGAACAACGGATTCGAAGTGGAAAAGGGTGCTTACGGAATTGAAACGGCTTTTAAAGGGGTCTATAATAGTGGTAAAAAAGGACCAACCGTAGCTTTTTTGTGTGAATACGATGCTTTACCTGATATTGGACATGGGTGTGGCCATAACCTCATCGCTTCTGTGGGAGTAGGTGCCGCGTTGGGGTTGAAATCGGTAATTGACGATACAGGCGGAACTATTGTGGTTTTAGGCACACCTGCTGAAGAAACAAGCGGTGCAAAGGTAGAAATGGTGCGACAGGGTGCTTTTGATGACATATCTTTTGTTATGATGGCACATCCCAGTGCCCTTTCAGAAGAAAGCGGCACATCATTAGCATTAAATGCCATTGAATTTGACTATCGTGGTAAGCCCGCTCATGCGGCCCACAGTCCCCATAAAGGCATCAATGCTTTGGATAGCGTGATTTTTCTTTTTAATGGGATTAATGCTCTTAGGCAACATGTGCCCAGTAGTATACGGATGCATGGCATTATTACTAACGGAGGTGCGGCTGCCAATATCGTCCCAGAACACGCCGTCGCCCAATTTTATGTAAGAGCACCTAAAAAAGAACTCCGAGATGAAGTCACTGAAAAAGTCATTGCCATAGCAGAAGGCGCAGCAAAAATGGCGGGTTCAAAGATGACTTACAAGTATTATGAAGAACCCTATGATGATCTTAGAACCAACCAAACACTTTCTAAAGTTTTCAATCTTAATCTCCTGGACCTTGGAGAAGCACAAATATTTCAAAATGCATCTTCGCGTGGCTCCTTAGATATTGGAAATGTTAGCCAAGTAGTGCCCACCATTCATCCGTGGATTGGGATGGGGGATGAAACATTGGTCCCACATACCAGAGAATTTGCAGAACACACCCTTACACAAAAGGGAAAGGAAGCTTTATACAAAGGGGCGTGTGCCTTGGCAATGACGGCGTATGATGTTATTGTTTCAAAGGACCTTCAAAATGAGATTCACGAAGAATTTGAGCAAAAGATAAAAAGTTAAAAGCAAAAACTTACAAAAAGGCCTTTGAAAGACTCAAAGGTCTTTTTTAACTTTTAAATAAAAAATCCAAATACATATGACTGTATTCTGATAGTTTGCCAAAGTCCATCTCTTGGTAAATATGTTCGGATATGTGGAGAATCGTAAGGAAACATTCAAATATTTCTGGATATTCCGCCTGTAAATAGGTTAAAACCAGAAGGGAAAAATGCATAAACTCAGAAGGAAAAATTAACTTCTTCATTTCAATAAAGCCCCCTTTTATCTATAAATATAATACTCGAATTCAGTAAAAGTGTTCATTGGCTGCATCTTTTTTTATTTCTGATAAAGTAAGCGATATGCTTAGGAGATAGTGCTTTACTGGAAGAAAGAAGAAATAGAAGAATGAAGAATAAAAAAGCATGACACACACAAATACTGGAAGAATATTAATAATAGTTTCTTTCTGTTAAGTTTGTTATAGAATGGTTAATAAAACAAGGAAGCTTTAAACATAGAAGCATATATTTTAAGCTTATTTTAACGTTATTTTAATTTTGGAAGTATTCTTGTTGTAGTATAATAAAATAAAATGTCTTTGAATAGCGAGAGGAGGTCGTCCTGTGGACCATATTATAAAAAAAATAATAGAAATCGACTCCAAAGCTTCTAATTTAAGAGAATTAAAGGGCAAGCTAAAAATAGATATTCAAAAAGAATTGGTGGAGAAAAAGGAAAAACTCAGAGAAGAAACCATTAAAGAAGCAACAAAAGATGGAAATGAAATTGTTGAGAGATTCAAAGCAGAGGCAGAAGATGAAGCAGAAAAAATCAACAAAGAAACAAAAGATTTATGCGAGGAACTGGAGAATCATTATCAGAAAATGAAAGATGCCTTTTGCGAAGATATGTTTGTAAAAATGATTAAATTAGAATAATCGGGAAGTGATCCTATGCCTAATATTAAAAAATATGCAGCCGTTAACACCAAGATAAGGTATCTTGAAGGGCAACTCTTATCTGCTGAAGATTATGAGGAACTACTCAACAAAGAACGTGTTGAAGATATCCTGCTTTTTCTTAAAAACAAAGAAGAATATGCGGAAGTTTTAAAGGACATAGATGAGCAAAGTGGTGATTTGGCAGAATTTGAATTGTTATTGCTAAAAAACATTGCGAGACATTATGAACAGCTTCTTTTGTACTTTTCTGGAACCTACAAAAAATTTATTAAGTCTTTTCTAATCCGGTTTGAGATTTCTGATCTTAAGCTCCTTATAAAAACGGCCATCAAAGGGGAGGCTTTCCATTCCGTTGGTCATTCCTTGATCTCCTTTACGAAACATTCAACGGTGGATTTTAATAAGCTTTTGCAATCCAAATCCTTGGAAGATTTAATTGAGAATATGGAAAATACACCCTATTACAATTTGCTAAAACCTTTTCTGGAGGAAAGTACAGATCGTCAATTGTTTTATATGGAGATGTCTTTAGATCAATATTATTTTAGAAAAATTACAAGTTTTATTCCAAAGCTTGACTCTGAAGATAGAAAAGTATTTAAAAAATTTTTTGGAACATATGTTGATCTCTTTAATCTACAATGGATTTATAGAGCTAAAAAGTTATTTAGTATTTCCCCTGAAGAAATATTCAACTATTCATTACCCGGAGGCTATCGATTTAATGAAGACAGCATAAAAGAATTAAGCTATCTCAATACGGATAATGAGTTTATTGATCGAATACTCAAAAGCGACTACTTTTTCATGGTAGACAACATAGATACCCGAGAAATATATATGGAAAGAAGAACCAAGAGGTTTCTGTATTTTCTACTTCTAGATTATAAGAAAAAAGAACAGTTCAATATTATGGAATTTGTTATATATCTTCATTTATTAGAGTTCGAGATGAGAGATATTATCTCCATTATTGAAGCCCATAAATATGGATATACCGTTGAACACAGCAAGCAATTTCTTATACGAAAAGTATAGGGGGGATAGATATGTCTGTTGAAAGAATGAATATGCTTAATCTTGTAGCACCGCTTGAATATGTAGATGACTTAGTAAAAGAGATGGTTTTATTTGGGAAATTGCATGTTGTCAACGCAATGGTTGAAATTGATGACAGTAATTTTATTCTTGCTGTAGAAGAAGAGAACATCGAAGAAATAGCGGAAATGTCCATGATCCATTCCTATAAAGAACAGCAAAACTTGAAGACCTTTAAATATCAACTGGAAAACTTGATGACTTTTTTTGATATCTCCAAAGAAATCAGATCCAATTACTTATCTGAGCATTACGCGTTTAAGAAAACCATTGAATCCATTGATGAAATATTTTTAGAAGTGGATAGGTTTCAAAAAGATATGAATGGAAAGAAGCAAGAGCTCAGTCAATTAGAAAACATTCAAAATTGCTTAAAAATGATGACTGAGGTGGATATTGATTTAAGAACATTAAATGATATGGCATTTTTTAACTACGAAATAGGGATTCTGTCTAAAGAAGGCCGTGAAAAAATTCGAAAGAATTATGAAAATATTCCTGCCATCGTCCTTCATATAGGTAAGGATGAAAAGGATGAGATTTATCTTATCATTTCTCTTAAAGAATTTGAGTTAGAGACAGACAGAATCTTAAGATCACTCAATTTCAGAAAACTAGCAACTCCTAAGAACTGTGCAGGAAAGCCCCCAGAAATAGAGTCGTTATTTGAAGAACAGGCTAAAGTTTTAAAGGCAGAAATCGCTCAAATGGAAGCGTGCAAAGAAGAATTCAAGAATAAGTATTATATGGATATAGCAAAAGCCTTTTCTCAAAATGAAATGGAAGAGGCAAAAACCATTATTAAAAATAATATCGCCAGCACAGACAATTTCTTTTATTTGTCTGGATGGGTGCCACAAAAAGAAAAAGAACAGCTAACCCATAGACTTGAGGCCTATAATGAGGAAGTCATCTTAGTCTTTAAAGATACCAAGGAGGTCTACAACTATATCACGCCACCAACGAAGCTTACAAATCCTAAAATATTTAGCCCATTTGAGCCGTTGATTAAGATGTATGGGATACCCTCTTATGGGGAAGTGGATCCCACCTTATTTCTGAGCTTGACGTACATGTTTCTTTTTGGAGCCATGTTTGGAGATGTGGGGCAAGGCTTTGTGATATTTTGTATGGGACTCCTTGCAACAAAGAAAATGGGAAGTCCAGCCTATGGACAGATATTTATGAGATTAGGTGTTAGCTCCATCTTCTTTGGATTTTTATATGGAAGCTTATTTGGACTCGAGCATGTATTGCCCGCTTTATTCTTAAGACCAATGGAAAATATCAATACCATGTTATATAGCTCTATAATCGTGGGCGCAGTATTTCTCTTTTTTAGCTTTGCTATTGGCATAATCAACGCAGCCAAGAGAAAAGATCTTAAAGAAGGTATTTTTGGGCGAAATGGTGTGTGTGGATTTGTTTTCTTTTTAGGGTTGTTGATGCTCTTAGCCTCAGCCGTAAACATAGAAATCATTCCCATTAGGTTTATTATTCCAATCATGAGTCTTTGTATTGTGCTCATTGTCGTTAGAGAGCCGTTGACACACCTATTGCTTAATAAAAGACCCCTCCATGATGAACCTGCTTCAAGCTACTATACGGAAAGTGTCTTTGAGGGGCTTGAAACCATTATTGGTATTTTAAGCAATACCATTTCCTTTATAAGGGTAGGTGCTTTTGCCTTAAACCATGTGGGTCTTTTTATGGCATTTCATACAATGGCTGAAATGGCCAACAGCAGTGCCGCAGGCATTTTCATATATATATTAGGAAATATCGTTGTAATTGGATTAGAGGGATTAATCGTGTTTATTCAAGGCCTCCGACTTGAGTATTATGAGATGTTTGGCAAATACTTTGTTGGTGAAGGCATTGAGTATCATCCTGTGGCGTTGAGTTGCAACTAAAACAGGTGACAGGTGACAGGAGTTGTAGGGGCGGGTCCCGTGCCCGCCCGTAACAGATAACAGATAAGAGATAACAGATAACAGATGAGATAAGAGATAAGAGATAAGAAATAAGAGTTAAGGATGATTTTGTACCAAAATCTTCTGTTTAAATTAAAAGGTAGAAATTTTCCTGAAAGCAAAATTTGTGACCATAATTGTCAATTATCAATTGTCAATTATCAATTGATTAAAGCCTCGAACTACGAACTACGAACCAATTTTATAGAGAGAATCCAAAGATAGAAAGAAGGAAAAAAAGATGAAAATTGTATTGATTTCAGTTATGTTGTTGGTATTGGCTACGATTGGAGCAGGTGTGTATTTGATGAACAAAGAAACATCTACTAAGAAAATTAAAAAAATCTTAGGGGTTAATCTGGCGGTTTATATTCCTGTGATGTTAATTGCAATGACCTTTGCCATACCGGAAATTATTTATGCAGTAAATGAAGGTCAAGCTGGAGGCGCATCGGGTCTGGGCTTTATTGCAGTGGCGTTAAGTACGGGTTTGGCCGCAATTGGTGCAGGCTATGCAGTAGGTACAGTAGGTTCTGCAGCTTTAGGTGCCGTATCTGAAGATCCAAAGATCTTAGGAAAAACCCTTATTTTTGTAGGACTTGCAGAAGGGATTGCCATTTATGGATTAATCATTTCCATCATGATACTTGGAAGATTGTAGGTGTTACGGTGAAGACATACATACTAAGCGATCATGAAGATGCCATAATCGGCATGAGGTTGGCAGGTGTTGAGGGACTCCTCATTAACAATAAAGAAGAAGCTGAAAAAGCACTTGAACAAGTGTTACAAAACCAAGAGATTCAGATACTTATGGTCAGCGACAATGTAAATGCTCTACTTGAAGAAAAGCTGTTGGACATAAAAATCAATAAAACACGGCCTTTAATTGTAGAAATTTCAACGAAAAATGGCCTGAAAAAATCTGACCATATGACCAATATCATTAAAGAATCCATTGGATTACGGATTTGAGGTGTTGACTAAATGATAACCATAGAAGAGAAACTAAACCTTTTTACCAGTATGGTTTTAGATAAAACAAAAAAAGAATATGATATGGAAGCGAAAAGGCTCAATGAAGAGAGTCAAGAGAAGCTTGAAGTCTATATCAAAGAATTGAATCAAAAAAAAGAAAAACGACTCCATGATATGGAGAAAAAAGGAAAACAAGAAAAAGCAAGACTTGTTTCCCATGCCAATATTGATAAAATGAAAGCACTCCACATAAAAAAGAAGGAAATATTAGAAGATGTCCTCAAAACCCTTAGGGAAAGAGCCCATCTATATGCAAAAAGTGACGCTTATGAAGCTTTCTTCAAAGCAAGTGTTCAGAAAGCCATAGACAGTTTTTCTGATACCCAGGGCCTAATATTTAATATCAGTGAAAAGGATTTTAAAAAATTCGGTGAAGTCATTTATGATACAGCAGAAAAAAATCATTATAAAAAAGACCATATACAATTGGTCATATCTAAAGAAGACATAATAGGTGGATTGATTTGTATGGATGATCAAAAAACTTATAAAATTGATTTCTCCATAAAATCAATTATTAAAAACAACGAGTACACCATCGGCACCATGTTATTCAATAGTTTGAGAGGGGCTGAAGGCACGGATGATTGAACTTAAAGGCATCATTACCATGATCAATGGGCCAGTGCTAAAGGCCATGGGCATGACAGGTTTCAAAATGCGTGAAATGGTCATGGTAGGTGATAAAAAGTTAATAGGAGAGGTTATTGCATTAGAAGGAGATCAAGGCACCATCCAAGTTTATGAAGAAACAGAAGGGCTCAGGTCAGGAGAAAAGATTATATCCACTGGAAGACCTTTGTCTCTTAAGTTAGGACCTGGCCTTATTGGAAATATTTTTGATGGTATTGAAAGACCTCTGTTAGAGATCAATCGTATTTCTGAAGGCTTTATTCCTGAGGGGATTGGTCTGTTATCTCTTAATAATGAGAAAAAATGGGAAGTCCATATCACTGTAAACGAAAATGACGTCCTTGAAGGGGGACAATGTTTTGCAACTGTACAAGAGACTTCCTTGATTGCCCATAAGATTTTGGTACCCAGTGGCATCAGTGGAAAAGTTAAAGAAAAGAAGCCGGATGGGGTGTACAACATAGAAGAAATTGTATTGGTAATAGAAGATCAAGACGGGAACAACCATGAATTAAAACTCTCTCATGAATGGCCTGTCAGAACCCCCAGACCTGTGAAAGAAAGGCTTCCCATTAGCACACTCCTTGTAACTGGTCAGAGAATCTTGGATATGTTTTTCCCTGTTGCCAAGGGTGGTACTGCGGCTATTCCCGGGGGATTTGGAACGGGAAAAACCATGACACAGCATCAGCTGGCAAAACGGTCAGACGCAGACATTATCGTCTATATTGGTTGCGGCGAAAGAGGCAATGAAATGACAGAAGTTTTGGAGGATTTTCCAAAGCTCATTGATCCCAAAACGGGAAAGAGTATCATGGAACGAACCATCCTCATAGCCAATACATCTAACATGCCCGTTGCAGCCAGAGAGGCAAGTATCTATACAGGTATCACCATTGCAGAATATTTTAGAGATATGGGCTACCATGTGGCCATTATGGCAGACTCCACTTCAAGATGGGCAGAAGCCTTAAGAGAGATATCCGGAAGACTTGAAGAAATGCCTGCAGAAGAAGGCTATCCTGCCTATTTGCCATCCAGACTGGCAGAGTTTTATGAAAGAGCGGGCTTCATTAAAACATTGAATCAGGAAGAGGCCTCCATCACCATTATTGGGGCAGTATCCCCAGCGGGGGGAGATTTTTCAGAGCCCGTTACAGAAAATACCAAGAGGTATGTGAATGCCTTCTTAGCTTTAGATAAGAAGTTGGCTTATGCACGACATTATCCGGCAATCAATTGGCTCAACAGTTATAGCGGATACGTAAAAATGCTGGGCAATTGGTATGCAGAAAATGTTAATCCAGATGTGGTGGATTTAAGGGCAAAGATGGTAAAGATATTACACGAAGAAGATAAATTGCAAGAGATCGTTCAATTGGTAGGGGAAGATGTCCTCCCAGATGATCAAAGATTGGTCTTGGAGATTTCAAAAGTGCTCCGAATCGGATTCTTGCAGCAAAACGCTTTTCATACAGAAGATACTTTTGTGCCACTGAAAAAACAATACGAAATGCTTAAGTGCATCGAATTGCTTTACGATGAAGGATATATTGCCATAAAAAAAGGCATCCCTATCTCTAAGGTTAAAGATGATTATTTATTCAGTGAAGTCACCAAAATGAAATACACCGTGTCCAATGAGGATCTCAGCAAAATAAAGGAGATTCGGGAAAGCATTATGGTCTATTATGAGACTTTAATAAAGGAATACAGTTAATATCTGTTAAACTTGAAGGATGTGAAATGATATGAGCAAAGAGTATTTGCTACTTGATAAAATTGAGGGGCCCTTGATATTCCTTTCCAAAGTCGAAGACGTTTCATATGGTGAAGTCATAAACATCACCTTAGATGACGGAAAGAGAAGACGAGGTAGGATCATAAAAATTGACAAAGATGCTATTGTAGCACAAATTTTTGAAGGTTCATCCGGTTTTTCCGTGGTGAACGCTTCTGTGAAATTATCAGGGAAACCTTTTGAATTGCCTATGTCTAAAGAAATATTAGGCAGAACTTTTAATGGTATTGGAGAGCCCATCGACCAAGGCGGAAGCATATTTAGCAATGACATCTATAATGTCAATGGCAGACCCATTAATCCTGTGGCTCGAAAATACCCCAGAAACTATATACAGACAGGGATTTCCACCATAGATAATTTAGCAACACTCATTAGAGGACAAAAACTTCCGATTTTTTCAGGAAATGGTCTTCCTCATAATGAGATTGCTGCACAGATTGTTAAGCATGCCAATATCAGTGAAAAAGAAGGGGAAGAGTTTGCCGTTGTCTTTGCTGCCATTGGCGTAAAACATGATGATGCGGACTACTTTAGAAAAACTTTTGAAGAATCCGGTGTTCTGGAAAGAGTTGTTATGTACGTGAATTTAGCCAATGACTCTATAGTAGAACGAGTCATGACCCCTCGATGTGCCTTAACAGCAGCAGAATACCTAGCTTTTGAAAAAAACATGCATATATTGGTCATTATGACCGACGTTACCAGCTATTGCGAAGCCCTAAGAGAGATTTCTTCTGCCAGAGAAGAGGTTCCAAGTCGTAAGGGATATCCAGGCTATCTGTATTCAGACCTTGCCTCTATTTATGAAAGAGCAGGCATGATGAAACAAACGGGAGGCTCTATTACTTTCCTTCCCATATTAACCATGCCAAATGATGACATCACCCACCCTGTGCCCGATTTGACGGGATACATTACAGAAGGACAGATTGTATTGAGCAGAGAACTGTTTCAGAAAAACATATATCCCCCTATTAGCATTTTGCCTTCTTTATCCAGACTTATGAAAGATGGTATCGGAGAAGGCTTTACCAGGGAAGATCATCCAGAAGTTGCCAATCAGATTTTTGCTTCTTATTCTAAAGTACAAGATATCAGAGCTTTGGCACAGATCATTGGAGAAGACGACCTGTCTGAACTGGACAATCAATATATGAAGTTTGGACGCAGTTTTGAAGAAACATTTGTGAGCCAATCCTTTGATGACAATAGAAGTATTTTTGAGACCTTGGATTTGGCCTGGGAAATATTAGGGGAACTCCCCAAAGAAGAATTAGACCGTGTAGATCCTAAAACATTGGATAAGTATTATAAAGAAAAGATTTAAGGATGATTTTGTTTCACAAAATCCACAATAAATACTTAAACTTAAACTTTAATTTGCGGGCAGGCACAGGACTTTAGTCAATTGATAATTAACAATTATGGTCACAAATGTTTGCTTTCAGAAAAATTTCCACCCTTTTTCATATAGAAGATTTTGGTACAAAATCATCCTAAACTGTTATCTATTATCTATTATCTGTTATCTGTCGGGCAGGCACAGGACCAGCCCCTACAGATTTACTTAAACTCACACTCAAACTTAAACTTATACTTAAACTTAAACTCAAACTTACACTTCCACTCACACTGCACTGACACTCACTCGAGGGAGGGAGAAACTTGGATATTAACATAGCTCCTACCAAAGCAAATCTTATTAAGTCAAAGAGTCTTTTAGAGTTTTCTAAAAATGGCTTTGACTTATTAGATAAGAAAAGAAACGTTCTTATCAGAGAAATGATGAGTTTAATAGAAAAAGTCAAGGGCATTCAGTTGAGAATGACGGACACATTCAAGGAAGCCTTCGAAGCCCTACAAGTGGCCAATGTTAGTATGGGCATCCATGAATTAAGAGAAATTGGATTATCCATATCCACCAAAGAAGATTTTAAAATATTAACCAGAAGTGTCATGGGTGTTGAAATTCCTACAGTTAAATTTGAAGAATCTGAACTCAAGGCCCAATACGGATTTTACCGAACCAACCCGGCAGTGGATCTGGCCTTGATCAAATTTAGGGAAGTAAAATATCTCATCTATGAAATTGCAGAAATCGAAAATTCCGTCTATAAGCTTGCCATCGAAATAAAGAAAACACAAAAAAGAGCCAACGCCCTCGAAAAAATACAAATCCCCAAATACAAAGAGCAAGTAAAATACATGGAAGAGGTCCTGGAAGAAAAAGAAAGAGAAGACTTCTTCAGACTCAAACGGGTAAAGAATCTGAAATAGGTCTTTACTGGAGAAAGATAACAGATAATAGTTTAGGTTGATTTTGCAGTACTTAAGGCAAAATCTTCTTTTTTTATTACATATTCAGCGTCCATGCCACAAGGGTCGATTTTAGACATTCCAGGGACATTCCTCGATAAGATAGACCGTCTTGCAGAGGTGTGTCCCTTTTCCGTTAAAAACTGGCAATTGTACAAGTGTCCGAACTGTTTATGCTCATAAATAAGAAAAAGCCTTAAAAATAGTCGATATTTGGGGCTTTTTCTTTGGCATAACCTTTGCTTTATAATATAATGGGTAGAATATAGATTTAAGCAACAGATTAGGAGGAATGAATCATGGACAATATGCAACAATTTAAAGGAAGCAGTGAATACGTGGTAACAAACGAACTCATGTATGCCGTCAACATTGCTGTGGCACTGCAAAAACCATTATTAATAAAAGGTGAACCAGGAACAGGGAAAACCATGCTTTCAAAGGCGATCTCTGACTCTTTAGATAAAGAATTGATTATATGGAACATAAAGTCCACCACCAAAGCTCAGGATGGTCTTTATGTTTATGATACGGTTCAACGCCTTTACGACAGCCAATTCGGAGATGCCGTATCGGATATTAAAAAGTACATTAAACTGGGGAAGCTTGGAGAAGCTTTTGACTCAGAAGAACAAGTGGTTCTATTAATTGATGAAATTGATAAAGCAGATTTGGAGTTTCCCAACGATTTGCTTTGGGAGCTGGATAAAATGGAATTTTATATTCCTGAAACCAAGGAATTGATCAAGGCAAAAAAAAGACCTATAGTCATTATCACCTCCAATGCAGAAAAAGAACTCCCTGATGCCTTTTTGAGGCGTTGTATTTTTCACTACATCGAATTCCCCAATGAAGAGAAAATGAAAGAAATCATCAGTGTTCATTATGCAGATATAGAAGAGAAATTACTCAAACAAGCCATGGAAACCTTTTACTGGATTCGAGGATTAAAAGACATCCAAAAAAAACCCAGCACCTCTGAACTATTGGATTGGCTCCAAGCCTTGGTAGTGGGGGGCGTATCCGTAGAAAAAATAAAAGAAGAAATTCCTTTCTTAGGCGTTCTTCTCAAGAAAAACCAAGACATCGATGCACTATTCGAATACAAAGAAAAAGGGTATGTAATTAGCGCCTTTAGGCGCTAATTACAATGAATAATGAACAATGAACAATGAAGGAGGATTTTGTTGCACAAAATCTTAATTTTAATTAAAATTAGATATTTTGCGAATAGCTAAATTTCTTACCATCATTATTCATTATTCATTGTTCATTATTCATTAGAAAAGGATGAATGAAAGATATGTTTATAACTTTTTTTTACTTACTAAAAGACAAAGGACTCAATGTCTCCATAAATGAATGGCTTTCTTTGATTGAGGCTTTGAATAAAGGATTGTGTACTTCCAGCTTGGTTCATTTTTATCAGTTGTGTCGAAGCATATTGGTAAAGAGCGAAGTGGATTATGATAAATTTGACTTGGCTTTTGCTGAGTACTTTCAAGGGGTGAAAACTCCAGAGGATATTCCTGATCAAGTGTGGAGTTGGTTGGATAAAGAGCTTGAAGAGAGGGACCCGTCTCAGGCTTATGAAATGGCATTTAAAAAACATGGGTTGGAAGAGCTTCGAAAGATGCTGGATGAAAGATTGTGTGAGCAAAAAGAAGAACATCATGGAGGCAACTATTGGATTGGTACCGGAGGGACTTCCGTTATGGGGCACTCAGGATACAACCCCGCAGGAATACGAATCGGAGGAAAATCTCGTCACAAATCAGCGGTGCAGGTTGCTGGTGAGAGAAAATTCAAAGATTTCAGGCAAGATACTACCTTAGAAATTCGTCATTTTCAGGTGGCCTTTCGAAAGCTTAGACAGTTTTCCAGCCGATTAGAGGGCGCAAAGACAGAATTGAATTTAGAAGAAACTATTAATGAAACCTGTGACAATGCTGGAAATTTAAAATTGGTATGGGACCGACCCAGGCAAAACACAGTAAAATTGTTGCTACTCTTTGACTCTGATGGCTCCATGTTTCCCTATATGAATTTATGCAACCGATTGTTTCAGGCGGTGAACAAATCCAATCACTTCAAAGACTTAAAAGTCTATTATTTTCATAATTGCATTTATGAACATTTATATACAGATCCCAATTGCATGAGAGGAAGATGGATTGATACGGAATGGGTGTTCAACAACTTAAGCAGTGATTATAAAGTCATTCTCATTGGAGATGGGACTATGGCACCTTCTGAACTCATGAGCAAGGGGGGTAATTCCTACGTAGGCCTTTACAACCAAACCCCTGGAGTAGAATGGCTCAAAAGAATCCGAAAAAAATACCAGCACACCATTTGGCTCAACCCTATCCCCGAGTATAATTGGGAATATGCCTACGGGCATTTTACCATAGAAAAAATCAAAGAAATATTCCCCATGTTCGAACTCACAATAGACGGATTGGATGCAGGGATTAAAAAGCTGTTGGTGCAGAGATGATAAGCAAATTAAGAATTAAGAATTATGAATTAACTGAAGAATTCTATTAAAATCAGAGATTTTAGAATTCCAGTATGAGACCTGTGACAGAATCAGAGATTCTGACTAGGGCTTCATGAATTATGGAGGGTTTCGCTAAGACGAAACCTTTCTTTGTATATGGTGAAGAATGAAAATATTCATTTAATCTGCAATAATGCTTTCATTTAACAAGATACGGTAGCATTCTCGGTATCAATGTTGAATTCGAAGTATTTTTTTAGGAAGGTTGCGATACAATAATACTTATAATAGCCATCATGATGGTGACTTAGTACAGCGTGCTCTAAATACTTACGCATTCCTATGGTCTGTTTTACGATTATACTGCGTCAAAAAAACTTGACGTAGAACCTACTACACCTGCGTTTCTTTTTCTTGCCTAATCAAAAAACAACCTCATTGTAGTACCCAGTTATTTAGAGAACGATGTACTATTTACTAAATAGCGTATATTCGAATTTCGCAATAGAATTTTAGGAGAGAGAGGTTTGAGAATTATCAAAAAGATTATAATGGGAATTATTTTTGTGGTTGCATTGGTTTTTATTTCATTTAATGCCTATGAGTGGATAACAAGCAATAACGATGAAAATCAACAATACTCTCAAGAAACCCAAGAAGAATTAGAGAAATTCAGAAATGAAGTCATGGAAAGGATCGGAAAAAAAGAAAAAGATCGAAATCCTGAAAAAGATAAAGTTGCAGAAAGTCCAGAAAAAGAAGAGATTTCATCAGAAGAAAACAATACTGAAAACAATCCGGTAGTTAGTCAGAGGATAGATGAACCCGATGATAGTATAGAAGTATCAGAGAAGTATATGCCTCAGAAAGAACCCAAAACCATGGATGAAGTAGCACCATCCTATGAACAGGTCTTTAATGAATTGGAAGATAAAGCAAATCAATTGTTAGAAAATCTAATATCGCAGGCGAAAAAAGAATATGACAGCCTTACTATGAAAGAAAAGGAAAACCCTGTTGTGTTATCCGCCATGGCATCTGATTACTTAGCCAAGTCAAAAACACTAGAAAGGCAAATAGACGAAGTATTTTATGATGTTTTAGGAGATATGAAAGAAGAGCTAAAAACAAACCAATTAGATACAGGCATATTGAAACAATTTGAAAAGGAATATGTAGATAATAAGAGGGAGAGAAAGAAAGAATTAATGGAAAAAGCTTTGGAAGTGGATCAGTAAGCGTTTAATAAGACCGGGGGGACGGTTCAGAACCACTGAAAAAGTAGCTTTTTAACAAACATATGGCTGTAAATTT
>JADQBM010000042.1 GCA_016278615.1 Clostridia bacterium
TTTACAATGGATTTCAAGCTTTTTTTACTTTACAACTGTCAAAGATGAGATTATACCATATATTCTCCAAATAAAAGCTTTATTAAACCATTTTAACAATTCTTTATGAATTATTGTGTTTATAAAAGATTCATCTTTAGTAACAATCTTTTCATGATAATAGCTGTTTCAGCTCTCGTAATATTGTCTTGAGCGGCAATGATATTTCCACTTCTACCCGTAATTATTTCTTCCTTAGTGCAAATAGCCACAGATGCCTTTGCCCATTCACTCACTGAATTTCTATCAGAAAAAGCAGCAAGTATATTCGTAATCTCATTAATATTTAGATCAGAACTTGTCATGGCTCTAACTACTATTGCCATAGCTTCTTCTCTCGTTATATTTGACAAGGGCATAAAAGATCCGTCATCATATCCAGTAATTAGACCATTTTCAAAAGCTGTAAGTACTGAATCATAATACCAGTCTGAGGTAGTGATATCTATAAAAGGATTTTCATTATTTGAAGTCGTTAGATTTAAAGCTCTTGCCATTACTGCAGCAAATTCTCCTCTTGTAATATCTCTTTCTGGCTCAAATAAATTGTTTCCAACACCATTAATAATGCCCTTGGAACTCATTTCGTTGATGACTTCTTTGGCCCAATGATTTGAAGTGTCTGCAAAGCCACTTGGTTCTTCTATGGGTGGCTCAGGTGTTACAGGTATAGAGGGTGTAGGTTCGGTAGGTGTAGGTGCAGTATAAGCAGCATATTTCATCACAGTTGCGCCTCTGTTGGTAATATCTCTATATCCAACGTAAGGAATACCGTTATCAACCATTAAAGATATAGACTCTATAAAACCTGCTGAAAAGCCAGCTAAGCCTACATTAACCCATGAAGTACCATCATGCTTCATAACAGTCACTTTATTGTTTATGGAATCCCTGTAAGCAACATATGGCGTTTTGTTATCGACATATAAGGCTGAAAAATCTGCAATTCCTTTAGTAAATCCGGCACTACCAACTGAAACCCATGAACTTCCATCGTATTTCATAACAGTTAGTTTGCTGTTTTTTGAAAAGTCTTTGTAAGAAACGTAAGGCGTTCCTGATGACACTTGTAAAGAAACATATTCAGGTCTTGTGTCCGTGTCAAATTTATCAATAGCAACTTGCCCAATAGAAAACCCTGCGTTACCTATATTAACCCAGGAGGACCCATCGTATTTCATAACCGTTGCTTTATTATCCGCAGCGGAATCCTTAAAAGCCACGTATGGCGTGTTGTCATCAACAGTTAAAGAAATGCATTCTGCCATGCTTTGAGAGAATCCAGCTTTCCCTACATTGCTCCATGAAGTGCCATCGTACTTCATAACAGTAAGTTTATTACTATTAACGGGGTCTTTATAGGCTACATAAGGGGTATTGCCATCCACATGAAGTGCTATATACTCTGCATAACCATTAGAAAAACCAGCAGATCCTACATTACGCCATGAAGTGCCGTCAAATTTCATAACGGTGACTTTATTGCCAGTAGATGTATCTCTTATTGCTACATAGGGTGTGTCTTGGTCCACGTATAAAGAAAAATCAGTTACCTGGCCTTGAGTAAAGCCTGCGTTACCAACGTTGACCCAAGCGGTCCCATTATATTTCATAACGGTCATTTTCTTATTTCGCATATTGTCTTGATAGGCTACATAAGGCGTGCTGTCATACACAAACATGTCTAACAATGAAGTGCTGCTGAATCCTGCACCCCCTACCGTTTGCCAAGAATTGCTGGTGGCAACAGATGGTAGTGCGGATATGCCTATGAGACATATAATCAACAGAAAACTAAAAATTTTTTTATTATTATTCTTTGTCATATAAATCCTCCTTTATACTTTCGTACTATGTATCATTGTGGTGTCAAGAAGTAGCAAAGCTATGTCGCAATAACATATGTAATCAATTCTTAAAATACGCCGGATCAATTATAAAAAGCACTTTTATCAACAACATATCTGTAAAAACATTATATAATAGTTTATTGCGAAAACCTATACCTTCAAGATAAAAATATGTATAGGAATATATGGTGATTCAATAAATGATAAAAAAATGGAAAAGTCATTATTTAAATGTAGAGTAGTTGACATAAGTGTCCGTACTTTACATGATTTGTGGCAATTCAAAACTAGACGCTCTTAATAGAAATGCTATTAATTATTATACGAGAAAGATTAATCATAATAGGGATTTTCAATAGAAGGTCTTAATTATTTTAAAGCCTAAAGGTTGTAGATTTTATTCACAACATCCAGGCTTTGAAAAGTTTTAGCCTAATGAACTTCATGCAATTCATTAACAGGAATTTTCTCTTCAATATTGGTTGAGAGGTTTTTTACCTTTGCATAGTCACCCTCTACTTTTTCTAACCAAACGGAAGCACCGTCATGTAACACTTGAATCATATCATTTGAATCAAGAATTTCCTTGGCTCTTTTTGTATTCATGTTCGCTTCCTCCTTATTTTTATTCTTTAGTATTATTATCTATAAAAAAGAAAATATGTAGGGGCATGATGAAATCTCTACAAATCATTCATAAATGTGTCATGTATTATGGCAACATATAAACGCATTATGTATATAGGGTTAGGGAATAATATTTAAAATAGTACCTAATTTAGTTAGAAAGAACTAGGAGGAACCTTTAGGAAAATGAGCAATGGAATATGGGAAAAGGAAATAGAGATTGATGGTAAATACAAATTAAGAGGAACACTAACATTTCCCAACAGCATTCAGGAAAAACTTCCTGCGCTTTTGTTTGTACACGGTTCAGGAAAATTAGATAGAGATGGAAGCACAGCACATATTTCTATGAAAGTGTTTAAAGAATTATCTGATGAGATTTCTAAGCTGGGCATTGCGACCCTAAGATATGACAAGAGAGGCTGTGGGAAAAGTGAAGGTGTTTTTGACTCAGCAGGTTTTTGGGATTTTGTTGAGGATGCAGAATGTGCCATTGGCTTCTTAAAAAATCATGCAGGTATTGATTCTGAAAGGATCATTTTATTAGGCCATAGTGAAGGATGTGCAGTTGTAACTGCAGTAAATAGAAAGATACCTGTATCGGCAATTATTTTACTTGCAGGTTTTCTTGGAAGTCTTCTTGATAATACAAAAACTCAAATTGATAGAATAATTTACGATATAGAAGAAATGAAAGGTATCAAAGGCATTCTCTTCAAATTACTTCTATCAGCAGTCAGGATAAAGAAACAAAATGATAAATTAAATAAAAGAATTAAGAACTCTACAGAGCCGGTCATTCGAATATGGGGTAAAAAAATTTATGCCAAATGGATTAGAGAACATATGTCTTTTCACGTAAACGATTTTTTGAAAGAAATTAAATGCCCGGTGTTAGCCGTAGTCGGCACAAAAGATATGCAAGTTGTCTCAGAGCATACAAAAATGATGGGGAATATTATTCAAGCGCCATTTGAGTATCATATACTTGAAGATATGAATCACATTTTAAGGTGCCAAAAAGAACCCGTTACGATGATTCATTTGTTCAGGTTATATAAGAAACAGCTGAAGCAGGGTAAGCCAATAGATCCTCGGCTTATTGGGATTGTTAAAGATTGGTTGGCAAGGCATACGAAAATGACATAAAAAATAGAATTCAAAATCACATAAACGCTTATAGATATTTTCTCATAAAGCGTATATGCTATTTAGTAAGATACAATATTAGATACATCTAAAGGAGTGTTTGCTTTGGAATTCAATTATGGAGGCCCGCTCATTGCATTAGTATTGCTTTTATTTTTATCAGGTTTTTTTTCTGCTTCAGAGACTGCCCTCATGTCTTTGAGCAAAATTAGAATTCGACATTTGATGGAAGAGAAAGTGAAAGGGGCTGATATTATCGGGAGGCTTGTAGAAAAGCCAAGCAGATTATTGGGAGCCATTCTGGTGGGCAATAATATTGTCAACATAGGCGCCTCGGCACTGGCCACTTATATTGCTATTCAGTATTTCGGAAACAATGGTGTAGGTATTGCAACAGTTGTAATGACAATCTTGGTCTTGATATTTGGAGAAATAACACCAAAGTCTTTAGCTGTTGAAAATTCAGAAATAATTTCTCTAAAGATTGCAAAAATCATTTTAGTGATTACAGTGATTTTAGAACCCATTGTATTCGTGCTTATGAAGATTACAAATATAATGATTAAGCTTCTGGGAGGTAAAAAAGATAGTAAAGAGCCTTTTATTACTGAAGATGAGCTTAAAACCATGGTTCATGTTAGCCATGAAGAGGGTGTTTTAGAAGGCGAAGAAAAGAAAATGATTTATAATGTCTTTGATTTTGGTGATTCATTGGTTGAAGAAGTTATGACACCGAGGACGGATATGGTTGCGATTGAAATAGGGACATCTTTTGAGGACATTGTCGGTATCTTTAAGGAAAAGCAATTTTCCCGTATTCCAGTATATCAAGATATTACGGATAATATTGTCGGTATTTTATATTTTAAGGATTTGCTTTTTTACGATAAAGCCATGGAAGAATTTGATGTTACACAACATATGAGATTGCCTTACTTTACTTATGAATTTAAAAAAACCGCGAAATTATTCAAAGAAATGCAAAAAAATAGGATTCCTATAGCCATTGTACTGGATGAATACGGAGGCACTTCAGGAATGATTACTATGGAGGATTTAGTAGAAGAAATTGTGGGTGAACTTCAAGACGAATATGATGAACAGGATGAAGAAATAACAGTGGTTAAGGAAGATGAGTATATTGTGGATGGTAGTGCAAAAATAGACTTAGTGAATGAGATGATAGGAATTCATATTGAAACAGAAAATTTTGATTCCATAGGAGGCTTTATAATAGGCGAGTTGGGCAGACTCCCAAAAGAAGAAGAAATACTAGAATATGAAAATAGTAAGTTTGTTGTTGAAAGGGTTCGACAAAATAGGATAGAAAAAATCCGAATTATAACTTAAATAAGCTATGGCATTAATGCCATAGCTTATTTTGTACAAATAAAATATAAATGTCTTATTTGTTTTTGTGTTTTAATACAAAATCCGCAAAGTTTTCGTAAGAAAAATCTGTAATGAGTTCCGCTTCTCCCTGAGATATTCCCATAAAAAAACAACGGGGAATTTCTCTGTCTTTAAGACTTATGGCAATGCATGGGTCACAGCCTTCGGTATGATTTTTAGGATTGTATTGACAATTAAAATCAGTGCATGGACAAAAATGATTATGGGACATGGGATACCTCCTAAAAAATTATATATTAAAAGTATACAGCATTATACAGAAAAAGAATAGAAAAAGACTTAAATTTAAACGTTTTACCTGTTACATTTATTGTTTGTTATGTCGATTCATGTTATAATAAAACGATTTAAGTAAAATTTTGGAGATTTATTGTAAACGCCAATAAAAATCATCAAAGGGGGACTTTGCATGGATTTTTTGAAAAATTCTTCAAGTGAAGAAAACGGGAGAGGACCAGTAGGTGAAAACGAAACTGAAAACCAGGGGAATGAAAGTACTATAAAATATTCAGAATACTTGAAAGTCGTGAACATTTTAGAGGGAGAGATGAAAGGGATAAAAGGGTTTATAGAGATTCTTCCCGTTGGAATCATGATTGTTGACGAAGATAAAAACATCGTGCACATTAATAGATCGTTAGAAAAAAAAATAAAAAAATCTAAAAGAAAAGTTATTGGGAAAAAAGGTGGGGAAGGGCTAGGCTGTTATAACAGTCAAAACAATCCCTGTGGTGAAGGCAGGCTATGTGAAACATGCCCACTAAAGAACACTGTTGAATCAGTTTTAAAGACTGGAGTTCCTATATACGATATGGAGGTAAATCCCCGTTTTATTATTGATGATGTGGTTACAAGTTTTTGGTTAAGGATAACCGTTTCTAGCATTATAATTGAAAACAAAAAATACGCATTTATTATAATGGAAGATATAGATAATGAAAAACGAAACATTCAACTTGAAAACGAGGTTACTGAAAGCGAAAAAAAACTAATAGAATTAATGCGATATGACCATAAGCGAAATGAATTCTTTGCTAATGTTACCCACGAATTCAAAACCCCTCTTAATATTATTCTCAGCACCATTCAACTGCTGAATGACATGAACACAGAGAACAAAGCATTTCTAAAATACAATAATATCATGAGACAAAATTGTTATCGGCTACTTAAATTAATTAATAATCTAATAGACATTGCAAGGATTGAATCTGGATTTTTTGATATAAATCTAAAAAATCAGAATATCGTGGCAATTGTAGAAGATACGACCCTTTCAACTGTTGAATATGCCAGGATGAAGGGAATAAAACTGGTTTTTGATACGGATATTGAAGAAAGAATCATTGCATGTGATGCTGAAAAGATTGAAAGGATCATTCTTAATCTCTTGTCAAATGCAATAAAATATACAAAAGATAATGGAAACATACATGTGCATTTATATGAGAAAGACCATCGTTTGATCCTGTCTGTCAAAGACTCTGGTATCGGAATACCGCCTGAGATGGCAAGCGAAATATTTAAAATATTTAGACAGGTGGATACTTCTTTTAGAAGAAATAATGAAGGAAGCGGAATCGGTCTGTTTATTGTTAAAACCATTGTTAAGTTACATGGTGGGAATTTAAAGGTTAAAAGCCAAGTGAATCAGGGAAGTGAATTTATAATAGAATTTCCCATTAGAGTGATCTGTACTGAGGAAGAGACTTATGAGGCATACTCTACATATGAGCACAATAAAGAAAAGTCCACCATTGAATTTTCTAATATTAAGTAACTCAACTTTCCCACAACGAAAGTTAATTTAAATCTTCATGTTACTAAATAGACCAGAGACATTCCTTAGAGAGATAGACCCTTAAGCGAAAGGTGTGTTCCTTTACCTTATATATTTATTTTTCTTTTGCAAACGAACCCTTAAGATAGGATTAAGCTTCAGCAAAGACAAAGTTGAGTTAAGTAATTATTAAACGCTTAATTCTTTGGACTTGATTTCTTGATGGAATACGATATAATGATTACAACATAATAAAAAAATGGGAGCTGTATTGCGGCTGAGAGGGAATAAGGAAATTCCGACCATTGAACCTGATCTGGATAATGCCAGCGTAGGAAGAAGCGAGTATACTACTGTTGCCTATTCTGTGCAACAGTTTTTTTGTTTGCATTTACTTACGTTCTAGACTTAAAAGAGGAATGGGAATTATTAGAATTGAAAGGAGTAAAAAAATGATTCATGTAAGCTTACAAGTATTACCCGTGGTGCCAGAAAACCAAATATATTCAGTGGTGGATAAAGTGATTGAATTCATTGAAAAAAGCGGTGTAAGATATGAAGTTGGCCCTATGGAAACTACCATGGAAGGTGAATTGGATGTGCTACTCAAAATCGTAAAAGAGGCACAAGAAATATGTGTCAACGAAGGGGCAAGCAGGGTAGTCTCTATAGTAAAAATAGACTATAAACCGGAGGGTGTGACAATAGATGAGAAAGTGGCAAAATACAGAAAATAACTTCTGGTCGGTGGCTTTCATCATTTTTATTGTTTTCCTTTGGGAGCTAATGATTCATATATATGCCATACCGGTATACATTTTACCGGCACCCTCCAAGATTCTATTGACTTTAATGGAGTCAAAGGAGGTTTTATGGGAACATACAAAAATAACATTACTTGAAGCTTTGAGTGGATTTTTCATTGCAATGGTTTTAGGCATTCTCATTGCAGGGATGATGAATCGGTTTAGAATTTTAAAGAAGATTTTCTACCCTATTTTGGTTATTTCACAGACCATCCCCATTATCGCCATTGCACCTCTTTTTATGATTTGGATGGGATTTGGTATTCAGCCAAAGATTGTTATTGTCATCTTAGTTTGTCTTTTTCCTATTGCAGTCAATGTAACAGAAGGTTTGTCTGTTGTTGATAGGGACTTGGTTAATTTATTAAAAGTAATGAAAGCCAATTCATGGCAAATATTTCATAAAGTAGAACTACCTGCTGTAATGCCAGCGTTTTTCTCAGGTCTTAAAATTTCAGCAACTTATAGTATTATGGGGGCCGTTATTGCAGAATGGATTGGGGCTAAAAAAGGTCTAGGAATCTATATGACAAGAGCCATGAGTTCGTTTCGTACAGAGGCTTTATTCGCAGACATTATAATTATCATTGTATTAAGTATTGGATTATTCAAGTTTATAGAATGGTTAGAAAAAAAAGTAATGCCCTGGACAATTATAAAATAATAAGGAGTGATACAAATGCTTGGAAAAGTAAAATTTGTTTTAGCAGTTTTTTTATTAATGCTAATTTTTTCTGGATGTGCCACATTTGACGAAAGTAGTAATGAGATTGCCTTAAAAGAAATTACCCTATCACTGGATTGGACACCCAATACCAACCACACAGGCCTTTATGTAGCCATGGATCAAGGTTACTATAAAGAGGCAGGATTAGAGGTTGAAATCATACAACCTGCAGGGGGAACGGCTGAACAGTTAGTAGCAGCTGATCAGGCCCAATTTGGCATTAGCTATCAAGAGAGTGTTACTTTTGCAAGGTTGCAAGGTATTCCTATTGTCTCTATTGCATCCATTATTCAACATAATACTTCAGGTTTCGCATCTCTCAAAGAAAAAGGAATTGAAACACCTCAAGATTTTGAAGGTAAAAAATATGGGGGGTGGGGTTCTCCAGTTGAGGAAGCGACATTGAAAGCACTAATGGATAAATATGGTGCAGATGTTAGGAAAGTAGAGATTATTACAAGCGGCGATGTGGACTTTTTTGCTGCCAGTGAGCAGGACGTTGATTTTGCTTGGATTTTTGAAGGCTGGACGGGAATAGAAGCTCGTATCAAAGGCATAGACTTAAACTATATAGATTTGGGACAGGAAAATGAAGCCCTTGATTATTACACACCTATTATCATTACAAATGAACAAAATATTAATGAAAATCCAGATTTAGTTCGATCTTTTATGGCAGCAACCACTAAGGGTTATGAGTACGCCGTGAAAAATCCAGAGGAATCTGCGGAAATTTTGTTAAGTCATGCACCAGAGTTAGATAGGGAACTGGTTGTTGAAAGTCAGAAGTTTCTAAGTGATAAGTATCTGGCAGAAGCAGAAACATGGGGCATTCAGAGAGAAGAAGTATGGGAAAGATATACAAATTGGCTGTATGAAAATGAATTAATAGATGAAAAAATAAATGTAAAAGAAGCTTTCACCAATGATTTTTTGCCTGAAAGATAGATTATTATGTTTGGCAAGAAGGGGATAATATAATATGACACCAAAAATCCAAATGTTAAAGATTCGAAAAGATTTTAAATCTTCCCAAGAACTTCTGAAGGTCTTAGGCGATATCAGTTTGTTTGTGAATCCAGGTGAGTTTGTTTCAATTATTGGTCCCAGTGGATGTGGTAAAAGTACGGTTTTTCAAATTCTTACGGGGCTTGAGACATATGATGAGGGTCAAATAAAAATTGATAATATTCCATTAGAGAAGTGGCATAAAAAAATGAGCTATATGCAGCAAAAAGATCTTTTAATGCCATGGAGAACCGTTATAGAGAATGTTCTTTTGCCTTTAGAGATTCAAGGAGCCAAAAAAAAGGATGCTTTAAACAGGGTGAAAGAGTTGCTTCCTGTTTTTGGATTGGACGGATTTGATAATGCGTATCCCCATCAACTATCTGGTGGGATGAGGCAAAGGGCAGCACTACTTCGGACTGTTCTCACAGATAGTGAGATTATGCTTTTGGATGAGCCTTTTGGAGCACTAGATGCCATCAATAGATCCCTAATGCAACAGTGGCTCCTTGAAATATGGGAAAGGTTCACCCACTCTGTTCTTTTCGTGACCCATGATATTGAAGAAGCTATTTTTCTTTCGGATCGAGTTTATGTCCTGAGTCAAAGACCAGCGAAGGTCGTAAAGGAAATTACCATTGATTTTCCAAGACCTCGAAAGAAAGAATTCTTAGTCTTACCAGAATTCTTAGAATATAAAAAAAGTGTGCTAGCTGCACTGGAACCCAGACAAGAGGCAATCCCCTTTATAGCAGGAAAGGAATAGTGATGAAGGCATTGAAATATATGGACGTTCATTGTCATTTGGATCAATATGATGAGATACAACTGAAGGAAATATTATCTGATAGTAGATTCAGAATAATTGGCGCTGCTATTAACAAAAGTTCTGGAGAAAAATTACTTCGAATGAAATTGAAATATCCAAAGATTTCAGTGTGTTTGGGCATTCACCCCGAATATAGTGGGTATTATCATGAATTTGAAGAAGTAAAGAAGTTGATTATGGAAAATAGAAATCAAATAACTGCAATTGGAGAAATAGGATTACCATATTTTAATTTATGTAAACTAAATTCTAATGAAGTGAATACATTCAAAAAAGAGGCAGAGGAATTGTTTGTTCGTTTCTTGGATTTAGCGAAAGAAACAGAATTACCCGTGGTTTTGCATGCCATTGAAGATACAGCAACATTAGCTTTGCAAGAACTAAAAAAAAGAGAAATGAAACGGGTGCTCTTTCACTGGTTTGAAGGAAAGCAGGAGTTGATGGATGAAATTACAAAGGAGCGCTACTATATTTCTGTAAGTCCAGATATTTTGTATAACGAAAAATATGCTCAATTTGTGTCCCGCCTCCCTGTAGAGAATATGGTGGTGGAGAGTGATGGCCCTTGGGAATATAATAGGAATATAGGGGTCCCTTGTATGATTATTGATATTATAAGACATTTGAGCCAGCAGAAAAATATGAAGGAATCTCATCTCGCTAAGATCATTTATGACAATTCATGTAGGTTATTTGACATCGCAGATTGACGATGCATGAAGGAATAGCAAATAAGCTCAATAAAAACCGCGAAATTTAGCATTAATCGTATATTGACGAAAAACAGAGTTCTTGGCTTCAGATGGAGCCAAACTCCCATTGAAGCTTATCAAGTAAGACTCAGCTCAGGTCACTGAGCGCTTAGTCGTCTTATCCAGGGGCTTTTCAATTCTTTCTTCAACACTTTGAAGTACTAGAATTGTTAGCCATCGGGTAAATCGTTATCCAGGGGCTGTTGAATTCTTAGTCATCGGATAAATAAAGAATAACCTCGTAGGCTGTAAGATATAATCAGAACCTAAGGGTTTTTTATTTGCGTGATTTGGAAGAGATGTAGCTATAGTTACAAATAATCTGAGAAATATTTGGTATAATATAGAAGAAGGGACACCCTTTATAAGATGTTAAAAAAAGAATGTTTATAAGTTTATGAAGAAGAAAAAGAGGAGGAAAAATAAATGTCAAATTATATTAAGAATATGGATTTTTCAAAAGTCTTAGAAATGGAATCGTTGGTAGAGTATCAAGATGGGCAAGTTGTGAGTAGAACCTTGGCCCAGGGAAAACCATTAAGCCTGACTTTATTTGCTTTTGATAAAGGTGAAGAAATAAGCTCACATGCTTCTGGAGGAGATGCTTTGGTCTATATTTTAGATGGCCAAGCAGAAATTACTATTGGGGATGAAGTCTTTCATCTCAGCAAAGGGGAAACAATTGTCATGCCCGCAGGGATACAACATGCGTTAATGGCTGAAGAGCAATTTAAAATGCTGTTGATTGTCGTTTTCAGCTTGTAGATAGAGATTCAAGAGATAGATAAGAGATATAATAAAGATAGATAACAGATAATAGATAACAGTTGAGGAAGGATTTTGTTCCAAAATCTTCAATTATTTTAGTAAAACATTAAAGAAAGTTTTGCAAAGCAAAACTAACCTTAACTATTATCTTTTAATTATTATCTATTATCTTTTATTGAATATATTGTAATAGGAATTAAAGAGTGCTATACTTTTAATTAATTGAAAAACATATCATGTTTAAGGGAAAAGGGTTCAATGCCCTTGCTGTAGTCGCAGCTGTAACCAGTGATGAGAATCATATAATGCCACTATCGAAAGATGGGAAGGCGTGATTCAAAGATGACCTGGAAGCCAGAAGACCTGGCGTGATATTCTTCAAATCATTTCCGACACTTAGAGAGATTGAAGAGATATGTCTGAAGATGTATTGACGTACATCATACTCATTCATGTTTGGTGCCTTAGTGTTCAAAACCTCTCTATATATAATTAATAGAGGGGTTTTTTATTTCGTCTATAAAGGAGAATTCCATTGAAAAAAATCTTTTTATCATTAGCCCTATTGAGTCTAATAAATGTAGGATGCCAAGGCAACTTGGAAAATAGTTTTGACCAGGCGCAAATAATCATTTCAAGGGATTTTGGAAGGGAAGTTATATCTCAAAGACTTGTGGACATACAAGAAGGTACTGCGCTTTTGGATGTAATGGAAGAAAACTTTCAAGTGGAGACTGCTTACGGTGGCTCCTTCATAAATAGTATTGATGAACTGCAATCTGGTTTTACTGGCAAGAAAAACCATGAAAAGTTGGATTGGTTTTTCTATGTTAATGGCATTTTGTCTCAAATAGGTTCAGGAGATTATGAGTTAAACCCAGAAGATTTGATTGTATGGGACTATCATGATTGGGACAAGGCGCCCTATCTTTCCAGCATTGTAGGGGCATATCCCAGTAATTTTGTAAAAGGCTATGGCACACCTCTTGAACTGAAGATTATGTGTTCTGAAGGGTATGAGGATGAGGGGGAAAACTTGAAAGAATATTTATCTGAAGAAGGGGTATCAAATGTTGTGGTTTCCAAAATAAATGATGAGATTCTTAAGGAAGGTCAGTCCAACATAATGGTCATTGGCTTGTGGGAAGATATTTCAAAACATGAACAACTGAAGGAAATATATGATCACAGAGAAAAATCAGGCCTTTTTTTTGAAATAGGTGATGATATAAAAGTATTGAATCAAAATGGAGAAATTGCAGCAACTTATGAACAAGGAGCGGTAATGGTATCCGTGCTCAATGGATATGATGTTATGTCCACGATTTGGTTGATTACAGGAAATGAGGAAAAAGACATAAAAGAAAGTGCAAGGCTGCTTTATAAAAATCCTGATGCCATAAGAGGCATGTTCTCTGTATTTGTATCAGATAATCAGTTGATAAAATTGCCATTTATTCAATAGGAGATAAATTATGATGAGACTCCATCCAATGACCATGATATCTTTTCTTACCATTCTATTTTTCATGATATTGCTATACAACAACCCAATATATATTCTATCCATATTGGTGTTTTTAGCTGTGTTAACAAGTATTGTGAAAGACAACAAGAAGCTTAATAGTATGATGAGGTATTGTTTCTACAATGTGTTGATTATTATGATTATTAATCCACTTCTGTCTCGAGAGGGTCAAACAATACTATTTCAAAGTCATAGATTACCCATAATAGGTAGAATAAAAATTACAGGTGAGGCTTTAGCTTATGGTGCAAATATGGGGCTGAAATTGGCTTGTATAGTATTGGTTTTTATTATATATGGCATGATGACCCATAAGGATGACACCTTTAGTTTCTTCTCAAAATTTGCTCACAAGTTGACCATAACGTTTTCCATGACAGTCAATATCATTCATCGATTAAAAGTTGAGACAACCAGAGTGAAGGAAGTTATGGAAATGAGAGGGGTAAATTTTTCGGAAAAAAAATTAATAAAACGAATTGAAGCTTACTACCCTTTATTAAAAGTCATTTTTGTCTCGGCTTTGGAAGGTTCCATTGATAGAGCAGAGGCCTTGCATTCCAGAGGGTATGGAAAACACAAAAGAACTAGTTATGTCTATTTAAAGATGTCATCATGGGATTATTTTTGTTAATTATTTCCGCAATGCTTTTTTTGTTTTTGCTGTTAGGGATTATGAATCATGTAGGAGACTATCGCTTTTATCCCCAGCTTCAAAGCTTTAAAGATTTGGACTTTTTATGGTTAGTCCTATTGGATTGTATATTTGTAATGACACTATTATATGTTTGGGGGTGCAGGCATTGGAAATTTTTAAGATACAAAACTTAACTTACTTCTATCCAGAAAAGCAAGAGCCTGCTGTAAAAAATATCAACTTAACGGTTAATGAAGGGGATTTCATTCTTCTTTTAGGAGAATCTGGCTCAGGAAAATCCACCTTAGGAAGAATTTTTAATGGCATCGTTCCAGAATTTTATGGGGGGTCAATCAGTGGGCAGGTTGACGGTAATGCTTCGGAAGTAGGTATGGTATTTCAGGACCCGGAAAAACAGTTGATTATGGACAATGTTGAAAGAGAAATTGCTTTTGGTCTTGAAAATAGGGGAATGGAGTATTCTCTCATGAAAAAGCGTGTTATGGAAACCCTGAGCTTTCTCAATATAGGAGAAATAAAGAATCAAAACACTTATGAACTCTCAAGTGGGCAGAAACAAAAAGTAGCCGTAGGGACTACCCTGGCCATGGGACACCCTTGCATTGTTTTTGATGAGCCTACTTCTCAGCTGGATCCTGCTGCTGCACATGAAATACTTCATGTCATAGAAAGATTAAACAAAGAACTTGGCTACACCATTATTTTAATCGAGCAAAGAATTGACCGATGCTTTCACTTGGCCGATAGAATCATATTTATGAAGGAAGGAGAAATAGCCTTTGATGGAATACCTCAAAACTTTACTCAGTGGAGTAAAGTAAATGAATTTGATTTTCTGCCTTCTGTTCCAGGTTTATTTTCGCTTTTAGAATACAAGGAACTTCCAACTACTATAAAGGATGGCAGAAAGGCTCTTAAAGAAATCATGGGCTTGAAAGTAGCGCCCCAAAAAGAAAGAAATTTTATGGCCCCATCGAAAGTTCCTGTTGTTACGTTAGAGAAAGCTTCTTATGAATATAGAGGTGGAAAACAAGCCTTAAAAGGGATGACCTTACAATTCGAAGAAAATGAGATAATAGGGGTCATGGGCCCTAATGGAAGCGGTAAATCAACCTTGTTAAAAATGATTGGAGGTCTCTTAAAACCTTCTTCAGGGAAAATTTCAATAGAAGCAAAAGTAGGATATTTGTCTCAGAACCCCAATGATTACCTTTTCAGTGATTCTGTATATGAAGAGCTTAAATTCACTTTAGATATGAATAAAATAAAAAAGCATGACAGAATCCATCGTGTTTTAACAGATTTAAAATTGAACCAATTTAAAGATAGGAATCCCAGAGATTTAAGTGGAGGTGAAAAGCAGAGAGTTGCTCTTGCTTCTGTTTTAGTTTCAGAGCCGCAAATCATTTTATTGGATGAACCCACCAGAGGATTGGACCGAAAATTAAAGGATGCATTAGGGAAAGTGATTCAATCACTTCAGCAAGATGGAAAAACCATTGTTATTGTTACTCATGATGTGGAGTTTGTTGCAAAGTTTTGCACGAAAACTTGTTTCATTTATGATGGAGCTGTAGTGGAGATGGCACCTACTTATAAAGCTTTATCCTCAGGAATTTATTACACCACTCAAATGAAGAAATTATTTCATGGTTTAAGTGACCAGGTTTTGACCATTGAGGACGCAATGAATTTTATTACAGAATGTCAGAGAAAAACGGAAGAAGAGAGATTAGAGATTTTAACTAAAATCTCTAATCTGTAGTAAGTTGGAGGGAATGAAGGATGAATTATGGGGTCCTATCCGGAATTATATTAATAATTTTATTAATATTAGTTTTTATATCCTATGAGAGAAGGAATACTTCTTTAAAAGAAATATCGTTAATAGCAACCTTGTCTGCCTTAGCAGGAATTGGACGGGTACCTTTTGCTGCTTTACCCAATGTGCAACCCACGACTTTTTTGGTAATTGTATCCGGATATGTTTTAGGTCCAAGATATGGATTTGTGGTGGGGGCCCTTGCCACCCTTGTATCCAATACATTTTTAGGGCATGGACCTTGGGAGCCATGGCAAATGATTGCTTGGGGGCTGGTTGGATTCAGTTCAGGACTTATAGGACGAGTGAAGAAAAAACCATCCCGTTTATTTTTAAGTGTTTTTGCATTTTGCTGGGGTTTCGCTTTTGATTATATGATGAATTTGTGGCATTGGTTGTTCTTTATATATCCATTGAATTTAAAAAGTTTTATCGCTATAAATGCAGCATCCTTTTATCTGGATATGATGCATGCTACGGGTAATTTCATTTTTGCATTCTTTTTTGGAAAGGACTTTATACGTATTTTAGGCCGGTTTAATAAAAGATTAACCTATACAGAAGTGAACGCATTTAAGAAACCTGAAACATTGGGAAAAGAGTTTAAAAATCGGTCAAATTGACATAGCAGAAAGAGGAGGGTTTAAAATGAAAAAAAAGATTGTATTGACCATGGTGCTTATACTTCTTTTGTCAAGTATGGTTTATGGTGCAACTATAGAAGCAACTGCACAATATCTGGAAAAGCAAAAGCTTGATCACTGGGGAATTTTAGCACTTTATAACAGTACAAATAATACCATTAGTAGAAGTCTTGAAGAAGTAGAATCAGAGTTAATGACTGACTATGAAGCCTATCTTTTAGGCGCTACTGCATTAAGAAAAAATGTCCTGAAAGTCGTAGAAAAGATATCAGATTCCCAAAGAACCAACGGCAAGTTTTCTGATTACATAGACGGAACAGGTGACGATATGGTCAATGCACATATCTGGGGAGTTATCTCATTATATACTGCAAACTATGAGGGTTATGATAAGGGCAAAGCATTACAATGGCTCAAAGAAAATCAGAATAAGGATGGTGGGTTTTCTGTTTATGCGGGTACGAGTATTTCCGATTTAGACATGTCTGCCATGGCCTTAATTGCTTTTGATATTTTAGGATTGGACCACAATGATCAAGAAGTAAAGCAAACACTTGCCTATTTAGATAGTAATATAAGCAAGAAAGAAAGCTGTGAATCCTATGCTTGGTATATATTAGCCAGGGTAAAGTTGGGGTTAGATATAGATGAAAGCTTGTATGAGGGTCTCTTAAAACATAAGTTGCAAGATGGTTCCTTTAAGCACTTTGTATCTTTAAAGAAATCAAACTATATGGCAACTTGGCATGGTCTTATGGCTCTTACAGATTATAATAATAAGATTTCTGTATTTGATAAGCTTCACAATGAATCTGGGTTTGTAGATTTAGGGACAACGGATAATCAATACAAAGAGATCATGACCCTTGTAAAGAAAGGCATTATTTCAGGATACTCAGATAACACTTTTAGACCCAATGCATCTGTTAAAAGGGGAGAATTTTGTAAATTTCTTGTTTATGGTTCAGGGCTTCAAAATCAAATAGGTAGAGAAACATTTGATTTTGAAGACTTAAAAGGGCATTGGTCCAATAAAATTGTCAAAGTGGCAGTAAACAAGCAATGGGTTCAGGGGGTGTCAAGTAACCGATTTGCTCCAGAGGACAAGATTAAGGGATCAGAAATTGCAGCTATGCTTGTGAGAGTCAAGGGCTTTGACGAAGAAGCTGCTGCTATTAAAGGAAACAATTGGTATGATGGTTATGTTCAGGTTGCATCGGAGCATGGACTTTTATATACCAATTTCAATCCCAACGGGTATGCGACCAGAGCACAGTGTTCGGAAGCGGTTTATAAACTCACCGAGAATTAAGATTAAGGAGAATTTTGTTTCACAAAATCTTCAATATGTCATTGCATGTAGAGAGGCAATCTTTTAGAAATGACGAGGGAGTGAATCTCTACACACACTTATATTATTTGTAATTACAAAGGAGGCGACAAAATGTTTTATAAAAAGAACCAAATGAAAAAAATTATTACCTTTTCTATAGCACTCATTATGATTTTTTCTCTACTACCCATAAACAATAGCAACGTTTTTGCTATTGGAGTGGATTTGGCTCAAATCGCTGTCAGCAATAATTATGCAGAATATCAAGACGGAACAGAAGTAAAAGATAGCCTAGGGAATATAACAGCCTATGATGTATATGTCCTTGAAAAAGAAGGAGCAGATACAAGTCAATGGGAGAGAAATAATACGAATCTTAAAGAAGAAACGCTTGAATTAATAGATAACAATCGAACGGATGCAGGCATAAAAGCACTAGCACAGTATTATTTGGTAACAAAAGAATATGAGGACCTAACAAGAACAGCAATGCTAATAAACACTTTGCAAGACCAACAGAATACGACAACAGGTATATTTGGGTATAGTGATATATATAGCAACATGCCCCTATATGATATGCTCGGAAAAGTCGGAGATTTAAGTGAACTAGATATTGAAGCGTGTAAAACATATGTCATGGAAGAGCAAAATGTAGAAGATCCTAGCAATACTGAGGTATATGGAGCATGGGGAATAGCACAGTGGTATCAGGATACTGATGGAAGTTGGAAACAAGGTGCTTGGGGACCAGACTTTATAAGTAGCGTACAAGGAGTAAGGGTACTAAGCTATTTATATGACATAACATCTGATAGCGACATAAACAATAGAAAGAATATCGGATTAGAATGGCTTATGGCGCAACAACAAGAAGATGGAAGTTTCATGTTTGCTGATTGGGATGATCCCACAACCAATACGGCAGAAATGATTATCACCTTAGACCAACTCGGAGAAAGAGGGTCTACAGCTTGGGATAAGGCAGTGAATTATTTAGAAAGCAATGCATTAAATGAAAATAGACAATTTGGGCGTTATGGCGGAATTGGCAATAACACTTTGGTTTTAGAAGCGTATAGAGTGATTAATGCCGCATCGTTGTCGAATGGGACTGTAATCGGCATCAATATTATTTCAGATGAAACGCCGGTATCAGTAGGTTTATCTAAACAGTTTAACACTGAAGCCTATAAGTTTGGCGTAGGGAAGGAAATATTTAATCATGAAAATGTAATCTGGAGTACATCTGATTCAGACATAGCAGTAGCCAGTGAAGGACTCCTTAAGATCTTTGCGGATGAAGAAGTGATATTAAAAGTTCAGTATAATGAGCTTGAAGATGAAAAAACCATAAGTACAAAATCGAATCCTTCTATAATCGCTGTCAGCAATAATTATGCAGAATATCAAGATGGATTAGAAGTAAAAGATAGCCTAGGGAATATAACAGCCTATGATGTATATGTCCTTGAGAAAGAAGGAGCAGATACAAGTCAATGGGAGAGAAATAATACGAATCTTAAAGAAGAAACGCTTGAATTAATAGATAACAATCGAACGGATGCAGGCATAAAAGCACTAGCACAGTATTATTTGGTAACAAAAGAATATGAGGACCTAACAAGAACAGCAATGCTAATAAACACTTTGCAAGACCAACAGAATACGACAACAGGTATATTTGGGTATAGTGATATATATAGCAACATGCCCCTATATGATATGCTCGGAAAAGTCGGAGATTTAAGTGAACTAGATATTGAAGCGTGTAAAACATATGTCATGGAAGAGCAAAATGTAGAAGATCCTAGCAATACTGAGGTATATGGAGCATGGGGAATAGCACAGTGGTATCAGGATACTGATGGAAGTTGGAAACAAGGTGCTTGGGGACCAGACTTTATAAGTAGCGTACAAGGAGTAAGGGTACTAAGCTATTTATATGACATAACATCTGATAGCGACATAAACAATAGAAAGAATATCGGATTAGAATGGCTTATGGCGCAACAACAAGAAGATGGAAGTTTCATGTTTGCTGATTGGGATGATCCCACAACCAATACGGCAGAAATGATTATCACCTTAGACCAACTCGGAGAAAGAGGGTCTACAGCTTGGGATAAGGCAGTGAATTATTTAGAAAGCAATGCATTAAATGAAAATAGACAATTTGGGCGTTATGGTGGAGTTGGCAATAACACCTTAATGCTTGAGGCAAATAATACTATTAATGAAGAGCCATTGGTAGCAGGAACCGTAATAGAAATGGAGATTCCTTCTTCTGTAGAAATTTCTGTAGGTGATTACCATCAATTCAATCCTGAAGTATATAGATTTGGTTTGGGCTTTAATACCATCGCTGCAGACTTAGTCCATTGGTCAATAGCATCGAATGGAAATGTTGCTAGCATTAACAGTTCAGGTAGAGTCACAGCACAGGCCAATGGCACAGCTATCGTTACTTCAAGATTTGGTAATTTTGAAAAACTAGTAAATATAACCGTCGAGGGAGGAGAAATTCCAGGTAATGCTGAAGAGCAACAAAGTTATGTTAGGATAACCATGTATGTATCAGGAATTGATGACGAGGTTATGTATGCGGATGTCCTTAAATTAACAGATGATGAAGGAGAAGGAATTACAGTTTTGGATGCATTAGATGCGACGAATTTGAATTATAGATCTAGAGGAGCTTATGTTTATAAGATAGATGGATTATCCGAGAAGGAAACATCTGCGTTATCAGGATGGAAATATAAGGTAAATAATATGGTTGGTGATGCATCAGCAGACAATTATTATCTTGATAATAAGGATGTAGTCATATGGTTTTATGCGGATGGGCCTTTAGATGAAGGACCCTCATTAAGTTCATTAATTTCAAATCTGGAAAAAGTACAAGAGGAAGAAGAAGAATCGGTTGATATCAATAAATCAAAAGAAGATAATGAAAAAATGTTGTCTGATGCTATTAAAAAAGATGGTCAAGCAGTTTTGGATTTAGAGAATAACCCTAATAGCAAGGTCTATCTATCCCCTAAAACTCTAAATGCTTTAGGAGAAAATGATCTGCCATTGACTATAAAAAATGATGCAATAAAAATTGAATTCTCACCAGATTCGATTCCAAATCATGTACTAACTCAAGCAAAGGAGCATCAATCAGCATCTGTTGAAATAAAGGCGGCCATGATGAGTGAAGAAGAAAAAGAAGAGCTCCTTCGCAAAGCTGATCCAGAAGCTCTGAGAAATTTATTGGATGTTGGAGGACAAATCATCGACCTGTCTGCTTATATTGTTTATTCAGATGATGAGGGCGTTATACAAAGAAGAGATAAGATAGAGACTTTTTTTGAACCAGTAAAAGTGACCATCGCCATAACAGAAGACATGAGTGTAGAAGAGGCGAAAAGAATTACAGGGATCAGATATGAAGTGGATGAGGATGGCAATACAATACCCGTAAAGTTAGGTGGCATATATGATCCGGAATCCCAAACCATTACATTTTATACAAACCGTTTTTCGTATTACGGAGTGCGACAGGCGAAGGAATTACAGAAAATCATTTTGCAGATTGATGAACCACAGATTACCATAAACGATGAAGTTCAAGATATAGATGTGGCTCCCGTTATCATGAATAGCCGTACCATGGTGCCACTTCGCTTTGTTTCTGAAGCATTAGGTGCAGAAGTTCAATGGATAGGGGAAGAAAGAAAAGTTATTATTATTCATGATGGCCAAACAATAGAATTGGTAATAGGAGAGATTTCTGATCCCAGTTTAGATGTACCTCCCGCCATTATGAACAATCGAACCATGGTACCCATTCGATATATTTCAGAAAAGCTAGAGGCGAATGTCCTTTGGATTCCTTCTATCAGAACAGTAGAAATTGTTAGATAATTTTTATACTATTTGTTTCATTTTATCAATATGATTATAATAGAGGTGTTATATTTAGTTAAGACTCAGCCATTAATAGGCTGAGTCTTACTTGAATAGCTTGAGATGAGTTAAAAAGCCACTTAAAGCAAAGAAGTCTGTATAGGGATATAAAGAAAGGAAGCTGAAAGATGAATCTTTTTCAGATATTTTTTGGGAATGCTTTTGACTACTTTGATGAAACCATTTATCACTTTTTATCTATGCATATTTCAGAAAACTTGACAAAATTCATGACAATCATTACGCATATGGGTTCTTGGCATATATTACTTTTGATTATGTTACTTACTTGTGTGATATTTAGCAAAAGCAGCACTTATACGCCGTACAGGGGACTAATCGTGATAAATCTTTTTTCAATATGGATTTTTAATGAAGTATTAAAAGAATTATTTCAGAGGGACAGACCGAATATACTACAGTTAGTACATGTTGATGGTTATAGTTTTCCAAGCGGGCATGCGATGATCAGTTTTGCATTTTATGGGTTGCTAATTTTCATCTTTTGTAGACATTTGCATAATAAAGGGATGCGTGTTTTTATCCTGACTATTATGGGAACGTTGATTATTCTCATAGGTCTGAGCAGAGTATATTTAGGCGTGCATTATGCAAGTGATATTCTTGCAGGTTTTTTAGTAGGGTTTATTTGGGTTGTAGTGCTAATTTCAAGGTTTGAAATAAATGGAAAAGAAAAAAATGCTTATTTTGTAAAATAAAGAAGATTTAAAATATTCAAAAAGTATTGTAAGAAACATCAGAGTGTAGTATACTCAAATAAATAATCATACAATATATGGTAAAAGTAGGGATTGCAAATGGCTTTTAAAGTATCAAAGAAAAAGCATATTATTTGGCAGACAATCATTATGTCAAGCATCGCATGTCTCTTATCTGTATACTTGTCTTTTTTTATTCGCCAATTATTTGATGTGCCCATTGAAATGATGGACGTTATTTTATCTTTCGTGATCCCATTGATCATTTCCCCTATTATTACTTATATTATTCTTGAACAGTCTCATGAACTATATTGTTCAAAAAAGCAAATTGAAGAGTTGGTTAATAAAGATGCTCTAACACAGATTTATAATAAGAGATATTTCGAAACTTTTGCAAAAGAGATTTTTCTTAGTGGAGGAAGTTGCTCCATTATACTCATAGATATTGATGACTTTAAAAATATCAATGATCAATATGGTCATCCTGCCGGGGACTTAGTCATGAAAGAAACCGCTGCAATCATCAAATCCCAGTTGAGAGAGACAGATATTGTTGCACGTATTGGAGGGGATGAGTTTGCTATTATCTGCTTAGATGCGGAATCTGAGTATGGAAGAGAGATTGCTGAACGAATTAGAGAAAAAGTTGAAAAGACAGTATTCTCCTATTTATCTCAAAAAATATATCTTACTATCAGTGTGGGGTGTGTCTCAAATGAATATAACAAAGCAACGCTAAATGAAATTATTCAAAATGCTGATAATGCCTTATACGCATCTAAAGAAAATGGTAAGAATAAAGTAACTTTTATAGATTGCGCTTAAAACTTTTTCCATAATTAATACAATCTTTTATGAAGCCTAGGGGCTTCTTTTTTATATAATAGGAAATATCGATTTTCTATCAAAGGCGGTAGCCACTTTTTTTAACGTTATTATACTAAAGTGCTGTTGCAATATATCCATTTTTGTCGAAATCAATTGTTATAAATGGTAAAAAAATGTATAATAAGTACCATGATTATGGATTATGAAGGAGACAGGATTATGGGAAAGACAATTTTACTTGTTGATAATAATGAACCTATACATATATTATTTCAAAAATTATTTATTGATACTGAGTATACCATTCAAATAGCAAAGTCAGGAAATGAAGCTTTAAGCCTTCTTGAGAAAAGCCAAATTGATTTAATTCTGTCAGATATTTACCTAACAGAAATGAATGGATATGACCTTCTAACTCAAGTACAAAAGGAATATCCAAAAGTGTTTCGAGTGATTCTTAGTGAAAATAAAAAGGATAAATTATTATTAAAAGCAATCCAGAAAAATATTGCTAAACTTTATATCTATAAGCCCTGGGATAACCAGAATCTTTTGAAGGTCATACGGGGTATTTTTGAGTTTATGAATAGCATCTCAAGTCCTGAGCTTATAAAGATTATTAATAATCATGAAGGACTTCCAACATTGCCAAGTTTATATAATCACCTATGTGAAGCAATTCATAATGATGAAGATATTGATAACATTGCTTCAATCATTAAGAAGGATCAGGCCGTTGCTGCCCAAATTTTGCACATAGCTAATTCCGCCTTTTTTGGGATTAAAACAAGTTCCATCGCCCATGCTATTATAAATATTGGATTAAATAATATAAAAAACATCGTGTTGGCAACTTCGGTTTTTAATACCAATCTCCCTGCTTCAAGAATGAAAGCTTTTGCACAATTATGGCAACATGCTTATCTATGTAATCAATTAACCAGCTTGTTATATTTAAGAATTTTTAATAAAAAAGTACCTGTAGAGTATTTATCTGCAGGATTACTCCATGATATTGGCAAGATTGTATTAATAAGTATATTTGGAAATGATTATTATAACATATTGGAAAGTGATGATTTTTATAACAAAGAAAAAGAAGAAATAGGCATTACACATCAGCAAATAGGCGGGTATTTTTTAGATTGGTGGGAGTTGCCAATGCCTGTTGTTGAAAGTGTCTTGTATCATCATGAACCATTGAATATAAATGTAGTAAATAAGGATTTAATAGCCATTGTTCATTTGGCAGATTATTATGCTCAGGCGGAAGCAAAAAGTACTACCATTTTAAATGAAGAAGTCTTTACATATTTGGGTATTGAAAAACATATTGTAGAACAATATGTAAACGAAAGTGGTATATTGAGCCAATGATTAATAAACCATTATTGTTATAGACTATTTTTAATATACAATCTTTTTAGTGAGGTGATAAAATGAGGTCTACAGTTAACGACATAATGAGTACTGCTGTTAGCAGAGGACTTACTTACCAACAAAAGCTATTTAATCTTGCCAATATTGCGGAAAGGTTGATAGATCCTCAAGAGAATTTAGATTATTCGGATAAGGAAATAGAATATATCCAAAAAGACATGATCTGTGATTTAAACGAAGGGTATGCCATATATCGACCCAGATATATCGTGCCAGATTATTTTATTTACTTAAAATATGGTTGTGCATTTTTAGATATTAAGCCACCAGAAGACTTGAATGAGCTTTTGGATGGATTGCTGATCCTTTACCACCATGTTCCGTCTATAACTTCGTTTCCTGTATTCATTGGGCGATTGGACCTTTTGATAGATCCCTTTATTAATGATGAAAAGAATGATTATATTAAAATAAAAAGATTCTTAAATCATATCGATAAGACCATAACAGATTCTTTTTGTCATGCAGATATTGGACCTAAAGCTACTAAAGCAGGAGAGATGATACTCAAAGCTATTATAGAACTTGAGAATCCGACGCCGAATATGACATTGAGATACGATCCAGATATCACAGGAGAAGATTTTGCGGAAATGGCTGTGGAAGCCTGCTTAAAAGTTTCCAAGCCATCCTTTAGCAATGAAAAGCTGTATCGCCAGGATATTGGAGAGCATGAAATAGTCAGTTGCTACAATGCACTGCCATTAGCAGGAGGGGCTTATACACTTCTAAGACTGAGATTGGGAACCATTGCAAGGAGTGCAGATTCACTAGAAAAATACCTTAATGTGGTGCTCCCTCAGGTATCTGAAGCAATGCTATCTATAATGGATAAGAGAATAAAGTTTATAGTAGAAGAATCAAATTTCTTTGAATCCTCTTTTCTAATAACAGAAGGGTTTTTGAAAAAGGAGAATTTTACTGCCATGTTTGGTATCATCGGATTAGCAGAGGCAGTCAATTATATGTTAGAGTTAGAAAACCTAAATGAGAAGTTTGGTGCATCTGTACGGGGGGATGAAATTGGCCATCAAATTATGGAAAAAATTCAGGCCATTGTAAATAATCACAAAGGTCTTTATGTGGAACGAACCCAGGGTAAATATTTACTACATGCTCAAGTCGGCGCAAATTTAAGCAAGGAAGATCAATTCAATACGCCGGCACATAGGATTCCTGTAGGAGACGAGCCTGCATTGCCTCTACATTTGAAGCAAGCAGGACAATTTCATAAATATTTTCCTTCAGGTACCGGTGATTTATTTGCATTTGATCAAACTTATCTCAATAAGCCGGAGGCTGTATTGGATATCATCAAGGGTGCCATGGAAATAGGGTATCGCTACATAACAACTTACTTGGAAAATACTGATTTAATTCGAGTTACCGGTTATCTGATCAAAAAGAGCGAAGCTAAGAAAGTTTCCAATGGCGAAGTCGTGCTTAGAGATACAGCTATTATGGGTGAGGGGACCAACGAGAATGCAAGGGTATTCCAAAGAAAAGTCAGAAATAATGGACAGTAAAGCAATCATTAATAACATCTTGCCTTTTTCAAATGTAGATGGACCTGGAAACAGATTTGCCATTTTTTTTCAAGGATGTAATGCAAATTGTATCTATTGTCATAATCCTGAGACCATTAATTATTGCAAGAATTGTTTAAAATGCACGGAGGTTTGCTCTCATGGGGCATTGAGTGTTACAAACAACAAGATTGTGTATAATGATTCCCTCTGTATTTTTTGTGATGCTTGCCTCCATAAATGCCCATATCAATCTTCTCCTAAAACAAAAAAAATTACTGTAGACCAGTTATATGAACAGATTAAATTCTATAAGCCTTTTATTCGAGGCATCACCGTATCAGGTGGGGAACCGACGTTGCACAAAGATTTTATTGTAGAGTTGTTCCGTAAGGTTAAAAAATTAGGACTAACATGTTTTGTGGATACCAATGGCTTTTTTCATAAGAAGGAAATGGACACATTAATAGAGGTGACGGATAAATTTATGATAGATATTAAAACCATTGATGAAGTTCAGATGTTATGTGGAATTGAAGAGCATAATCATTTAGAAAATCTGAATTATTTATTAAAAATGGACAAGATATATGAAGTTAGAACAGTTATAATAAATGATTTTATGGATGCTCACAAAACAGTAGCTAAGGTGTCATCCATGTTAAAGGCGTACCCGCATGTCAAATATAAATTGATACGAGTGCATGCTCATGGGTTAAAAGAAAGTCAAAAAGAGATATTAAGTATTAAAACACCAAGTGATGAGAAGATGCAACAGATGAAAGATCTTGCAAAGAAAAAGGGCGTTCATACAGTGGAATGCATTCTATAAAAATTAATCTTCTTGTTGTGTTCGATAATTGAAGAATGCTTCCTTGGTGTCAGGATGTTCCTCAAAAAAGTTGACGAGAACAGAAAAATTTTCAACTGTTTTTTTACTGATCGTGTGTTCTATTTTTTCTGTTTCTTGTAATATTTCCTCTTCTTTTATTCCTAATAATTTCAAAAAATTTTCTATGGTATTATGACGCTTCAGTAAGACCTCCCCTAACTCTTTTCCATGTTCCTCCATTATAATATAGCCATACTTCTCATAGTGAACCAGCTTAAGTTTAGAGAGCTTTTGTACCATTTTAGTTGCTGAAGGAGGCTGGACATTAAGAGCAGATGACAACTCATGAATTCGTGTAAAACCATTTTGGGATGAAAGTCTGTAAATCATTTCTAAATAATCCTCCATAGAAGCAGTAAGTAATTTATCTACATTTTTCATATATTCTCTGAAAGTATAAAAATCTTTACTCTCCATAACATCACCTTCTCTTCTAATTATCTATATGCGATTAATTTTAAAACATGCTTTAGATCCTTGACCAAGATAATGATAACTCAATTCAAAAAAGAACTTTCACATATTGTAATAATTTAAGAAGTACTTTTGTTTCTTTTTTCTTTTCTGATATGCATGTTTAATTATTCTTATGTTGATTACTTATGGCGGCTCTAATATAATGAAATAAAAGAAATGCCTACAATTGGCTTATGGGGTGATTTGAAATGTATTTAAGAATTATTTTTCTTATTCTTTTATGTATGCCTGTTTTTTACATTGTATTTTTACTATTAGGCTATTCAATTGATGAGATTATCCAAAAAGAGCAAAGAAGGCATATGGATCCAAGGAAACATGAATATAGAGATGATATGATTTCTGAAGAATATCGAATACAGAAAAAACGTAGTGGTTTGAAAGTAATAAGATGAAATCAAAAGCAATGGAATTCTATTTTTATTTTAGGAGAAAATATGCAGAAAGGAAATTGCAATATTAAAGGTGTATTTAATGCAAGGATATTTTATTTCTTTTGAGGGTCCTGACGGATCTGGTAAATCTACCCAAATGAAATTGATTAAGGAATTTCTTCATGAGAAGGGATTTGATCTGGTTATAACAAGGGAACCAGGAGGCACAAGAATCAGTGAAAAAATAAGAGAGATTATTTTAGACAATACACATACTGAAATGGACTATATTGCAGAAGCATTGCTGTATGCCGCTTCAAGAGCACAACATGTTTCCCAAGTAATTATCCCTGCATTAAGAGAAGGAAAAGTTGTTATTTGCGATAGATTTGTTGATTCAAGTCTCGTTTACCAAGGTGTAGGCAGGGGACTGGGAGCGTGCGTTAAGGAAATAAATGATATTGCTATCAGAGGGTGCATGCCCGATATAACCTTTCTATTTAAAATAGCCCCAGAAGAAAGTAAAAAGAGAATACAATGTGAAGACAGGCTGGAAATGGAAGAAATGGATTATCATAAGAAAGTATATAAGGGATATTTACAACTTGAAAAAGAATACCCAGATAGAATTAAGGGAATTAATGCCAGCAGGTCTGTTGAAGAAATTCACAAGGAGATAAAGGGATATTTAGAAATAATGCTGGGGGAATGTTTGTTCACGAAAAAGAAGGAAGATGACGTAAAATGAGTTTAAAGGATGTTATAGGTCAAGAGCGCGTGATACAGGGTCTTCATAAATCTTTAAAGGAAAACAATCTTTTTCATGCTTATATTTTTGAGGGGCCCAATGGAATGGGAAAGAGATTTACTGCTATTAATTTTGCTAAAGCGCTGTTGTGTCAATCACCCACAAAATATGACGCATGTGAATCTTGTAGATCGTGCAAAAAAATGAATACCCATAATCACCCAGATTATTATTATATCGATTCTGAAGATAGCATAAAAGATGGTCAAATTGAAGAAATACAAAAAATCATGTCCAAAAAACCCTATGAAAGTGAAAATACAGTCTTTATTATAAATGATGCGGATACAATGACACCTAGAGCACAAAATCGGTTATTAAAAACTCTGGAAGAGCCCAATATCAATAATATTATGATTCTTTTAACTGAAAATTTAAATAGAATATTACCAACTGTTTCTTCAAGATGTATGATTCTAAAGTTTAAGCCTGTAATAGATGAAATGATGTGCTCATATTTGATGAAAAGATATTCCATAGACTTTAAGGATTCGAAAATTTTAACTGCATATTCACAAGGTCGGATCGGTATAGCAAATAACATGTACAACTCTGAGGATTTTAAAGAAAAACGTAACAAGAGTTTAAGTATTGTACAAAGAATGACTCAACTAGATGAAGAATTTTTTAATATCATATCTGAGTTGGATAACCAAAAAAATCATATTTTTGAATTCTTAGATATGATAGAATACTGGTATCGTGATATGGTCATGATTTTATCTGCAGGATGCCATGAAGACTTATTAATGAATGTAGATCATGTAGATACTTTACTTCAAGAGGCAAATAAGATAGGATATGAGAAAGCTATAAGGATAATAAGTCTTATAGAAGTAGCAAAAAAAGAAATAAGTATGAACCTAAATTTCAATTTAGTAATTAAGAACATGCTTTTTAAAATACAGGAGGGTTAACATGGTAAAGGTCATAGGCGTAAGATTTAAAAAGGCCGGAAAGATATATTATTTCGATCCGGATGAATTTGAAATAGTCAAAGGGGACAAGGTTATTGTTGAGACAGCAAGAGGTATAGAATTCGGAAGTGTTGTGGTAGGCGAAAAGATGGTCCGTGAAGAAGAAATTGTTCAACCTTTAAAAAAAGTAGTGCGGATTGCAACGGAAAAAGATATTGCCCATCATGAAGAGAATGTATTGAATAAGACAAAAGCTTTGACAATATGCCAGGAAAAGGTTGAAAAACATGGACTTAAGATGAAATTAATAGATGTAGAATATACCTTTGATAATAATAAAATCATTTTCTATTTTACAGCAGAAGGGCGGGTTGATTTTAGGGAATTGGTTAAAGATTTGGCTGCGATTTTCAAAATGAGAATCGAATTAAGACAAATTGGTGTACGAGATGAAGCAAAAATGTTAGGTGGAATTGGAACTTGTGGGAAAAGTCTGTGCTGTGCCTCATGGCTTGGTGAATTCGATCCTGTTTCTATAAAAATGGCCAAAGTGCAGAATTTATCTTTAAATCCTACTAAAATATCCGGAACATGTGGCAGACTTATGTGTTGTTTAAAATTCGAAAGCGATATATATCAGATGCTTAGACAGAATCTTCCAGAGGCTGGTGAGAGAGTTATGACACCAGAAGGTTTAGCACGCGTCATGGAGAGTAATATTTTAGAAGAGAAAGTAAAAGTAAGACGTATTATCCAAACGTCTCCAGATAAAGAAGAAAAACTTGATGATGATGTTATGATTTTTGATAAAAAAAGTGTGGAAAGGTTAGATGTATCGGGGAAAGGGACTATGGAAGACGTAGATGATCATGTCCCTGAAGAAGTTAAAGAGCTTCTTGACGAATAAAAAAGTGAAGAGGAGGTCGACATGAAAGAAAAAGGAATATTTATTATTTTTGTGTTTGTGATCACCCTATTTCTCTTTATTGGTTGTTCCAAGACAGGTCCATCTGAGGGTCTGGCTGAAGAATTAGATTCCCAAAAGGACATGATAGAGGATGCGGAAAGTATAGATGAAGATAATGAAGCTGGCGTTTTTGAGGGGGATAAAATTAAGGGCTTTTATCTAGAAGATAATAGTGGCAACAGTGTGCGTAGCTCTGATCTTACGGGTAAAATCACTCTCCTTAATTTCTGGACTTCATGGTCCTTGGAGTCAGAAGAAGTTAATGCCCTTTTCTCTGATTCCTACAAAAAATTCGAAGAAGCTATTAACATTGTGTCTGTAAATGTTACTGCAGTAGAAGGTCATAACCTTGAGTATGTTATTAAATATATATGGAATAAGGGTTATGATTTTCCTATTTATTTTGACTTAGAAGGGGATGTTGCAAAACAATATCTTATTAGATCTTTTCCCACAACTTATCTAATTGATAAAGAGGGTTATGTAACTGAAATTTATGTTGGAGAAATAAATGAAGCGGATTTTACAAAAAAAGTAAAAGAATTAATCGACGAACAGTAATAGGTGTGCGATGCAAGAAATAATACTTAAAGAAAACGAACGTATTGAGGAAATTCAATTTGCAAAGTTAAAGCTTATTCAGAATCCGAAAGGGTTTTGTTATGGAATAGATGCTGTTCTCCTTGCAAAATTTTGCAAAGCAAAAAATGGGTATCGCGCTGTAGACTTAGGAACAGGTAGCGGAATCATTCCTTTGCTACTTTGTCATTCAGCAAAATTTTGTGAAATTATTGGCATCGAAATACAAAATGAAGTTGCAGATATGGCAAAGCGAAGCGTCAGATTAAATCAGCTCGAGGATGTCATTAGGATTTTAAATATTGATCTTAAAGATTCTTGTAATTATCTTGAAATGAATGCTTTTGATATGGTTTTAAGCAATCCACCCTATATGGCGAAAGATGAGGGGTTACAGAATTTAGGCAATATTAAAGCTGTTTCGAGGCATGAAATAAAAACATCTCTTGAAGATGTTATTTCTTCAGCAAAGGCACTATTAAAGCCCCATGGACATTTTTATATGGTGCATAGGCCACATCGTTTGGTGGACATTTTATGTATCTGTAGAAAGCATCGTCTTGAGCCTAAAGAGATCCAATTTGTACATCCGAAAAAAAATAAGAAACCAAATATTTTATTATTACACTGTACCAAATACGGGAAAGCGGAGCTGAAATTTAGGGAACCACTATATGTCTATGAAGATAGTGGGGCGTACACAAAAGAAATTCTTGACATTTATGGGAAGTAAAAAAGTAAAAGCAAAGAAAAAAGCTTGTTGTATGTACAACAAGCTTTATAATTTCTTGATTTCTTCAAAGCAATCTTTACAAATATTTTTGTCATGAATTCGAGTTACATCTTTTGCATTTCCACAGAATATACATGCAGGAGCATATTTTTTTAGGATAATCATTTCTCCATCCACATAAATTTCTAATGGATCTTTAATTTCAATATTTAGGTTTCTCCTTAATTCAATCGGTAGTACGACTCTTCCTAGTTCGTCAACTTTTCTAACAATTCCGGTCGCTTTCATGTGCAAACCTCCTATTAAAATTTTACATATTTCGACAATAATCTGACTTTTATGATATCAAATGTAAAAAAATAAGTCAACATGTAAAAAAAATAATTAAAATGGATAAATATTCAAATTATTTGAAAATTTTATTAAAAATATTCCTCAATGATGTTATGGCGTTAATTACGGAAGTTAATGCTGCGATAATATTTTGATTATTCTTAATAGAATCCGAAAAAACAGATGCAGACTCTGTAAGATTATTGAGTGCAGACTGAACATTTTTAGTACTATGTGACGCCATATCCGTGATGCTTTCGATGTCTTCTAACACGGAATTCATTTTTTTAACGGTTGGAATTAAATTCTTGATTAAAATAATGATGTAAATAATCATGATAATTAAAGCAGTGCCAATTAACATCCATCCCAACTCGCTTAAAGTAATACTGATAGCAGTATCCATTCTATACCTCCAATCAATGTCTTAAAATCTTTATATCATAGACAACATGTAAAATTTTGAATTTAATCTTACTTTATTATTACTCATAAAGAAATAATTTACAATATTATTAATCAAATTAAAAAAAATATCCGTATATTTGTTTTAAGTTCCTAATAAATTATGAATTAACATTGCAATAGGTAGGAACTCATTTAATAGTGAATATGCTGTATTATCTGTGAATATTAATTTAAATAGAGTTTGGCGCAAGATTTTTTGACCATTTACAAAAGGGTAAGGTGAGTTTGATATGATGGGTTATATTTGGTCAGGACTCATGATTATTGGAATTATGACTGCTACACTGTCTGGAAGATTGGAAGCATTAAATACTGTTTTCTTTCAATCATGTGAAGAGGCAGTCCTTTTTACAATTGGATTAGCAGGTATTATGGCTCTTTGGTCGGGAATGATGAATATTGCAAAAGGGGCTGGTATGATTCAGGCTTTTTCAAGAGCTGTGAAACCAATACTGAGTTATATTTTCCCTGAAGAAAAGAATGAGGAAACTTTAAGTCTTATTGTAATGAATATGGTTATGAATATGTTCGGGGCAGGGAATTCTGCTACCGTATTTGGTATTAAAGCTATGAAAGCTCTTGATAAATCTAATCATTACAGAAAGAGAGCCAGTAGCACTATGTGTATGTTTTTGGTAATCAACATGTCATCTGTACAGCTGATACCTCTTACCATCATTAAAATAAGAAATGACGTTGGTTCTTTGGATTCAGTGGATATCTTGATTCCTACTATTATTGCAACCTCAGTATCCACCTTGTCAGGTATTGCTATTTGTAAATTTTTTGAGAGGAGAGGCTAAATGGATATATTAAAGCTCATATCCTACTCAATTATTCCTAGCTTGCTCACGATTATTCTTGTTTTCGGCCTCGTAAAGAAAGTAGATATTTATAAGCTTTTTATAGAGGGGGCTAAAGAAGGCATCCATACAGCAGCGCACATTATGCCCTATATGATTGCTATTTTTGTTGCAATAGCTTTTTTTAATACATCAGGAGCCTTGGGTATATTGGAACGGTTATTTACACCTATTTGTCAACTGATAGGTTTTCCATCAGAGCTACTCTCTTTGCTTTTTATTAAGCCTGTATCAGGAAGTGGAGGATTGGCATTTATAAAGACCATTCTTGACCAATATGGAGCTGATAGTTATGTAGGACGCACCGCATCTGTAATGATGGGATCGGCTGAAACAATTTTTTATACCCTAGCAGTATATTTTGGTGTTACATCAGTAAAGAATGGCAGGTATGTTCTTGTTAGCGGATTTATCGCCTATTTTGCTGGAGTAGCAGCTTCGGTGATTATTTGCAAATATATTTAAAATTTTTTTATGTATAGACAACAGTAAAATGGGAATAATTTAGATTGAACAAGGAAGATGTGTATTTTTTTAATATGTTTTCGTCCCCCTTTAGCATATTAATGCACACTTCCTTTTCTTTTTTTTTGATAAAATGAAAGAAAGTGTGATATAATTTAAATTAGAATAAATCTTTAAAGCATATTAAGAAGTGTTGTAAAAATTGATGAAATAATATAAAATTCATAAAGCACCATAGAATCTCTAAAAAGATTAAAGGATTAAAGGATTAAAGAGTTTGGAATTCCTTAATTTGTCAGAAGGGATTTTTAACCAAGTAGAGAATATATTATTAATTACTATTTATTTAGGAGGAAAGCTTAGTGCCCAAATATATAATAGAAAAAAATGGTCCCCTCAAGGGTGAGGTGGTGATGAGTGGCTCAAAGAATGCAGTATTGCCCATTATGGCTGCGTCTATTCTCACTTCAAAGCAGTGTACCATTACAGATATTCCAAAGCTTAGAGATGTAGATGTCATGTGCCAACTACTGAGAAGTGTTGGGGCAGAAGTCAATATAGATTACATAAAAAAAGAAATATCAATAACTTGCGATACAGTTAGTGAATTAGAGGCACCCTACGAGTTGGTGAAACAGATGAGGGCATCTAATCTCATTATGGGGCCGCTCCTTTCTCGAACCGGAAAAGTAAAAATTTCTATGCCAGGAGGGTGTGCGATTGGAGCAAGACCTATCGATTTACACCTTAAAGGGTTTCAAGCACTTGGTGCGGAAATCGAATTAGAACACGGGTATGTTGAAGCAAGAGCCGAAAAATTGATTGGTGATAAAATTTATTTAGATTTTCCCAGCGTTGGGGCCACAGAGAATATTATGATGTGTGCTGTTTTAGCACAAGGCATCACAACCATTGAAAATGCTGCAGAAGAGCCTGAAATTGTTGATTTGGCAAATTTCCTTAACAGCATTGGAGCTAAAATAAAAGGTGCTGGTACGGATACCATAAAGATAGAAGGTGTCAGTAAAAGTGAATTAACAGGAACAAAGCATGCTATTATTCCAGATAGAATTGAAACAGGAACATTTATGGTAGCCGCAGCAGTGACAAGAGGAAATCTTCTCATAAAAAATGCCATTGCAGACCATGTAAAGCCTATTATAGCGAAGCTTAAGGAATGTGGCGTAGAAATAACAGAAACAGATGGAGATATACGAGTAACTGCAAATAAAGGCGTAAAAGCTACAGATATTAAAACACTTCCGTATCCAGGCTTTCCGACGGATATGCAAGCTCAGTTTATGACTTTGCTTACATCGGCAATAGGAACCAGTATCATTATTGAAACTGTTTTTGAAAATAGATATATGCATATCGGTGAATTAAATCGGATGGGATCAAATATAAAAATTGAGGGTAGGAGTGCTGTTGTTCCTGGAGAGCAAATGTTAGAGGGTGCTCAAGTGACGGCTACTGATTTGAGAGCTGGTGCAGCGCTAGTTCTTGCAGGACTTATAGCAGAAGGAACTACTGAAATATCTGATATTTATCATATTGAAAGAGGATATTCAGAATTTGTAGAAAAGCTATCTCGAATTGGGGCAAAGATTAGAAAAGTAGAGGACTAATAATTAATTAAGAATTAAGAATGAATAATGAATAATGAAGGATGGTTTCCCAAGGGAAACCTACATTTAGAAAAAATAATAGTTATAAACTTAAAGAATTTCGCATTATGCGAAATTCTTTTGTGTTTCTTGAAGTTTTTTATTTATCATTATTCCCAATATCTTTGTTCGAAATTTTGCTTAATGCAAAATTCACCTTAATTCTTAATTTTTATTTCTTAATTCTTAATTTTTCGTTTCTTCACTATTTTCCTTAACGCTTTAAGGAATATTCACCATAAGCCTGTCATATAAATTTATAACGAATGATACGATTAAAGGTGGATAAGATGAAGAAGTTAATTGTTTTGGGTCTTGTGCTTTGCTTTATGATTATTGGATTGCCTCTTGCGATTATCAGTACCTTTGATGATGAGCCCATAGTGGAAGAACGACCAGAATCAAAGGAGCGGGTAAGGGTATTTATTAATCAAGAGAATAAGACCATAGAAATGGATTTAGAGGCGTATATAAAAAGTGTTGTTGCCAGCGAAATGCCGGGAGAATTTCAAGAAGAAGCATTAAAGGCTCAGGCGGTGGCAGCAAGGACGTATGCTATGGCTCGAATGCGAATGTTTGGTGAAAATGGGCATCCCAATCACTCCCAGGCACCTCTTTGTGATGGTGTGCATTGTCAAGTCTATATTTCTTATGAGAAATTAAAAGAAATAAAATCATCGGATTGGATTTTAAAGTATTGGGAAAAAATAAGTGAGGCGGTAGAGGATACTCGAGGGCTGGTTATGACTTATGAAGGGGAATTGGTAGATCAACCTCTTTTCCATTCTACCAGCGGAGGAAACACTGAAAACTCAGAAGATGTTTTTACCACATCGGTTCCGTATCTAAGAAGTGTAGCGAGCCCCTTTGAGATAAAAGCGCCTTATTATAAAGACTCAGTAACTATAAGTTTAAACGACTTTAAGTCACAGATTTTATCAAAATATAAGAACTTGTCCATTGATTTAAATCATTTTCAAGATTCTGTAAAAATTCTTGAACGTAGCAGCGGTGGTCGCGTAAGTGAAATTAAAGTTGGAAATCTTATTTTATCTGGAAGGGATGTAAGAGAGATGTTGGGACTTAGGTCTGCAAACTTTACCATAGAATCCAAGAATAATCAGATTACCTTTAATACCATAGGATATGGTCATGGAGTTGGTATGAGCCAATGGGGTGCAAATGGGATGGCAGAACAAGGATCCGACTATATCGAAATTCTTAAGCATTTTTATCAAGGCGTTGAGATTATTGAAATAGATCAATTATAACATGACATAAGTAAGCCGCTCGCCAATTTACGAGCGACTGTTAATGCGAGTCAATAATTTGTCGTATAGCCCCAAAGGTAATGCACATGACCATTATCATAGGAAGTAACACTTCTATAATAATGGCGGTGACCTCTACCAGCCATTAGTTTGGAGCTGGTAGGGAGATAATAGCTGTGTTTATGACCGTCTACAAAAGCTGTTTCTCCTTTCATATAATGAAAGTGATTAGGTGTATTTGGATCTGGGCTTGTCGTTCCGTCATATCCATGGGTGTGATTATCATTAAATGTGGTTTTGCCATTATAATTATGAGTGTGCAACATAATATCACCTCCATTTTATCTTATGACTTATGGAGAACCGATGCGCCTATTTTACAATTTATTTCGTCACAAAAAAGCCGCCCGTTAAAACGGACGGCTTAATATGATTCACATTGTATTATCTGCCTTGATCATTGAGTTTCTTGATTTTTACTTTTACTGCCTTTGCATACCAGACAATAAGAAGTATGGGGCCAATAATGCACATCGCACCTGCCACATTACACCAAAAATCCCAGTCCCACATTAACACGCTATCAAACATTAAAGATTACCCCCTTCGCTCATGGTTTCCTTTCCAAGGGCATTGGCAACTAAGTAAATGACCAGAACAATAGGTACAATGAGTAGTATCCCTTGCTCTTGCCATAATTCAGTTGAGCCAATTTTAACAACATAAACTTCCCAATCATCCGACCATACGCCGAAGAAATTGGTCCAGATATACCAAGTAAATGAAAGCACAAGACCAGTTATCGTTGCAAGTGTTCCTGCAATTTTCTTAGGTGCTTTCTTAGAGAATGTTCCAAAGTAAACTGGAATCAATGATACGGAAAGAATAATGGTTGCTTGGAATACCCATATTTCCATGATTCTGTCAAAGACAAAAGTTAAGCCTAAGGATATAACAGCACTTGCAATAATTCCGTATTTTGTGATCTGTTCAACTCTCTTGCCATCTGCTTCAGGGTTAATGATTCTCTTATAAATATCATGACCCACAACACCACCAGATACTAAGAAGTATGAATCAGCTGTTGACATAGCAGCCGCAAGAACGCCAGCTATAAATAAACCAAGAATTCCAGGTGGCAGATATTGACCTACTATGGCCAGTAAGGCCTGATTTGCTTCAACTTCCGGAATCATTCCAAGACCGATTGCCGCTGCTCCTAAGATTCCAAGGAATGTAACAACCCAGTCAAAAGCTAACCACATGGGCACTCCAACTGCAAATGCCTTTTTGATTTCTTTTGGGCCGGCTGCAGCAAAAACTCTTTGGAAGAAAGCAGGTTCAGCAAGTACAGCAAGAGCAGTAATAGAATAAGAAACAAGAGTTGCAGGAGATAGATATCCGGCACCAACACTAAAGTAGTACCATGGATCTTCACCACACCATTCAGTTAATCCGATATAAACTTGTTCATATCCTCCGAAGCTACTCCAACCAACGATCATTGCGATACCCAGTGTTACCATCATGAGAATAAACTGGATAAAGTCAGTCATGGTAACAGCCCAAAGGCCGCCAGTGTAAGTATATATAACAACAACAACAGCACCAATAATGGTTCCTAACCAAATAGGAATAGGTAGAATAAGAGATAAAAGCATCCCAATTCCTAACATTTCCATTGTATTGGTAGAATACACAAAGGCAGCGATTGAAGTTGCGATCCCAGCAGGTTTCCCATATTTTTCATAGCAGATATCCTGCATTGTGGTACCACCAGGAAACTTTTCTTTAAAAACAGGTGCAAGAAATGCCATTACAATATACATGGCAGTATAGGGTAGTGAATACGCAAAGAATCCTGAGATACCTTCATAAAAACCAATTTCGGAAGTTCCGAATAAGGTATCTAGCCCGTAAAAGGTAGATACTAATGTACCAACTAGCAATGGAGCAGTAAGGTCTCTCCCTGCCATAAAGTAATCATCAAAGCCGGTAGATTTCTTTGAAAAATAAAATCCAAGCCATAGCATAAAGGCGATATAGCCTAAGATTATTGCGAAGTCAAGCGCATGAAGTTTTACAATAACATCCATATAATTTTTCCTCCTTTAAATAGTATTTTAAAATAATGACAGAAGAAAGTTTCACCTCCCTTATAGAATAATATATTTCAAGCAAGTAATGATTAGACATTACAATGCTTGTGGGCTTAGATTTCATACAAAGCTTTAACCAGCATTTTTGTATTCAGAATCCATTTGTTTATGGGAGTAGAAATTGTACGCGTCCAAAAAAAGGATCTGGGTCTAAGTCCCACTTAGTGTAGGTACCTATTTTATAAGCAAAAAATATACCAAAGAAACTTTGGTATCAAAAAAGGGCTGGAAGCATAGAAGCACCAATAAAAAAATAAGTGAGCCATTAGAATATTCAAAAAATTAAGAAAGGGACACTGAATTATTTACAGTGTCCCTTCCCTAATGATGGTAATATTTACGGGTTTATATGATATTTGTTTAATTTATTATAAAGTGTTTTCTCGCTAATGCCTAACATTTTTGCCGTTCTCTTTTTATTACCACTTAATTTTTCAAGAGTGAATTCAATATAAGCTTCTTCCAATTGATCTAATGGAATAATTCTATCAGACTCGAAAAGGTGCGTGTATGGGTTCTTTGATTTGGCATCATAAATATAACGTGGTAAATCACTGGTATTTATGGTATCGGTCACAGTCAATGAAGCAGTAGTTTCAACAACATTTTTAAGTTCTCTAACATTTCCGCTCCACTCATATTCTTCAAGAATTTCCAGTGCCTCTTTGGAAATTTTCTCAGCAGTTACCATGAATTTTTTGCGATATTGATTTAAAAAATGATTAATCAGAGGTTCTATATCACTTTTCCGTTCTCTTAAAGGAGGCACTTGTAAAGTAATGGTATTGATTCTATAAAATAAATCTTGTCTAAAGTTGCCTTCTTTTACTTCCTCGTCTAGTTTTTTATTAGAGGCACAGATTAAGCGAAAATCTGTTTCAATTGTGTTTTTGCCACCGACTCTTTCATATTTTTTATACTCTAAAACACGCAAAAGCTTAGTTTGTAGACTGGGACTTAAGTCGCCTATTTCATCTAAAAAAAGGGTTCCTTTATTAGAAAGTTCAATTTTACCTTGCCGTGTATCCACTGCACCAGTAAATGCGCCTCTTTCATGGCCAAATAGCTCGCTTTCAGCTAAATCCCTTGGAATTGCTGCACAATTCACTTTTATCATATTGTTATATTTCCTGAGGCTGTTGTAATGGATAAAGTCTGCAAGTATTTCTTTTCCGGTTCCATTTTCTCCGAGAATTAGAATAGGAAGGTCGCTATTGCATACTTTAAGAGCTTTATCGATACAGGCTTTTATTTCAGGGCTGTTGCTTACAAAATTTAATCGTCTATCAAAAAGCTCCTGTGAAGCTCCCTCATCTTCCTCGGAAAAAACATGAGCTAATACAGTATTGATTTCATTTAATGAAAAAGGTTTAGCAATAAAATCCATAACACCATTTTCCAAGAAATAATGTATTTTTTCTAAGTCTGCATAGGCTGTCATGATAACAACTTTTAGATTTGGGTCAATTCGTTTCATAAGTTGCAGAGCTTCTAAACCATTCATTTTAGGCATCTCAATATCCATGATAATCAGATCAGGTGATTCTGACTTAATCTGAGAAAGTCCAGTTGAGGCATCACTGAATTCAAAAACCTTGTAACCAGAATTTTTCAATATTTTATGAATTAATTTTAGAGTTGGGATGGAATCATCAATTACAAAGATTTTCTTCATTTTTCACCTCAGATTTAGCTATTTTCATAAGTTTTTTTAATATATTCTGCGACTTCGCTGAGTTTCTTTTCTATCAGTCTAATCCTTTGAAGGATGGTATCGTTTGGAAGTTGTTCTATTTCGTTTTCAAGGATTATAATGTCTTCTAACCCATATTGAATGTATAGGCTGGCTGCAGTTCCTTTAAGCCCATGTAATGTTTTCTTGCATTCAATTATATCATTTTTAAGAACAAAACTCTTTGTTTTTTCAATAAAATCCATATAAGAGTCGGTAAAGGTGGTCAATAAATCTCCAATAAAAGATTCCTCTCCACTTACAAGTTCACTGAGTTTTTGATGATTGATATAAGGGGTATTTTTTTTAACAGACATTTGCTGAGTGCCAAGGTATTTTACAAGTTTATCATACAGCATATCTAAACTAATGGGTTTGCAAACATAATCATCCATTCCTGCAACAAAGCATTTTTGGATTTCGTTCTCAAGTACATAGGCAGTAACGGCAATGATAGGAACATTTCTTTTTTGAAAGATACAGACTTCTTTGATTCTTGAGGCTGCTTCTAAACCGTCCATTACTGGCATTTCGATATCCATAATGACAAGATCTACAGGATGATTTTTAAATAGATCCAATGCACGCTTCCCATTGTCTGCGGTAAGAATATTAACATGAAGTTTCTGAAGAAGTTCTACTATTATTTTTCTATTGATATATCCGTCTTCAGCCACCAATACAGTTTTATCAGAAAAAGAAACAAAGTTATGTACAACTTTTTTTAATTTTTCCTTTCCTTTTAACTGGCTCAAAGCATCATGTATGGCAGATATAAATTCTGAAGGCAGAATGGGCTTAATAACTTGGCTAAAGATATTAAGGTCTTCTAATAAGAGAGAATCACCAATCATATCCGCAGGAGAAACCAATAGTATTATGGGGACATGTTCTTTTTTTATAGAAGAGAGTTGCTTGGACAATTCCAAGCCATCTATTTTTTCAAGATATAAATCGATGACAATGACATTAAAATCATTGGAAAATGCTGTTAAAGCTTCTTTCGCTGAGGATACGATAACATGGTCGATTTGTATATCAAAGCAAATCCTTTCTAGAGTATTTCTGATTTTAGCATTTTGCTCCACAATAAGAACAGATTTATTTGAAAAACTTGTAAAGTTTTTAATGATTTGTTTTGTGTTTGAATGCTTAAAAGGAATATGAAAAGCAAAAGTGCTTCCACATCCTAATTTGCTTTCTACTTTTATGTCACCGCCCATGGCTTTAATCAATTGGTTGCTGATGGCTAAACCTAAACCGGTGCCACCGTATTTACGAGTAATGGAGCTATCGGCCTGGGTGAATTCTTCAAACATGGCATCCACTTTATCGGAGGCGATTCCAATGCCTGTATCTGATATGCAAAATTCGATATGGTTGCTTGATTGATCCTTTTGGGTCACAGAAATGGTTATTTCACCTTTCTCGGTAAATTTAATAGCATTATTCAATAGATTTAACATGATCTGGTTAAGCCGCATAGAGTCTCCGATAACATATGATGGCGTGCTTTTGTCAATATCTAAAATAATTTCTATATTTTTTTGGAGTGCTCTTGTAGAGGTGAGTCGCGTTAATTTTTCTATTGTATCTTTAAGATTGAATTCGTTATTTTCCAGTTGTAGTTTTCCTGCTTCTATTTTTGAATAATCTAAAATATCATTAATAATATTAAGCAGAATATTACTTGAGTACCGAGTCATTTCTAAGTAGGTGCGTTGTTGAGGTGAAAGGTCTGTCATGTAGGTGAGGTCGGTCATGCCCATGATGCCATTTAAAGGGGTTCTGATTTCATGGCTCATATTGGCTAAAAAGCGGCTTTTGGTTTCATTGGCTTCTTCCGCATCTTCCTTTGCTTTTTTTAATGCTTCATGAGTCTTTTTTAGCTCTTCAGTTCTACCAAAGATGGTGGCCAGCATCTTATTAATGGAATTAGCAAGTATACCGATTTCATCAGATCCTCCAAGCTTAACACTTCTTTCCAAATCGCCGTCAAGAGTAATGGTGGATACCTCATGGGTTAAATTGGTGAGTCGTGAAATGATATATTTGTTGAAAATATAAGAGCCTAAAATAGCAATAATCACTCCGGCAGCTGTTAAGTAAAGGAGTATAAACATAATGGTATCTTTTCCTTGACGATAGATCTGCTTTTGAGATGAAATCTTAAATATGAAAATAGGATCGTCATAAATATCATTATAGATACCATAGGTTTCTAAAGCGTTGCTATCTGTAGTATGTCCTACAAAAATATTTTTTTCATTTTTAATGGCATCTGAAATTTGACGTTTGGTGTAGGAATCCGTTGCGTTATAATCCACGGGAATCAAAGGATGTACAAGTGAACTGTTTAATTCATTAATTGCATAATCATCAAAGTAGCGTGCAATAATCAAAGTTCCGTTGGAACCCTGCCAATCACTTCTCTGAATAGGAAGTGCACTAATCAATACCATTCTTCCTTCGCATGAAACAATGCCAGTCATTCCCGAATCTAATCGTTCTTGTTTGAAACCATTATGATTAAAAATATATATTAGCTGGGGAGGTATTTCAATATACTCTTTCTTTTCAATGTCATAACCTTCTCCGTGATATAGATGGCCATCAATATCATAAAAAAGCATAAAATTGATTCTTAATGTACTGAAAGAGTTGTCAAATATATTGTTTTCTATGTATTCAGGGTAATCTCCAGCCATGTAGTCAAAAGTATCATCCCAGGCAGACCACTCAGCCGTTAAAGTCCTGAGAGAAGCAAGGCGATGATTAATTTCCGTGAAAGCCCTTATTACGTTTTGTTCATTTATTTCTTCGTCCATGGAGATATACTCGCCCATGATGATGGTATATAGAATGGCATACAGTAATAATGTAATCATTGTTACTGTAAGAATAATGGTAATGGTTGTTTTGTGTCGTAGTGTCATAAGCTTCAGCTCCGTTATTATAATTGTATCTATTATATATCAGATTAATGTGACGGGCAAATGTGATATAATTTAAGGACAGATGAAAGATAAAAGATGACAGATAACAGATAACAGATAATAGATAACAGTTAAGGATGATTTTGTTTGCACAAAATCTCCATCTTAAAATAATCAGAAATACTGGTTTATATAAATAGACAAGTTTTGCTTCAGCAAAACTCTCCTTAACTGTTATCTATTATCTATTAACTATTATCTCTCTTAATCCTTGGGGGTGTTGTGATGGCTGTGAATTTTATTTTGGGAAGAGCTGATAAAGACCTAAATGAATATATGTATAAGAGAGTCGCTGAAAAAATGGAGATTCAGGAACAGCAAATTATTATTTTAGTGCCAGAACAATTTACATTACAGGCAGAACGGATTGCTTTGGAAAAATTAAATGTTTCAGGGTTGATTGGTGTAGAGATTCTCAGTTTTTCAAGACTCGCCCATAAAGTGTTGGGGGAAGTTGGAGGTGGCAAACAAACACATATTAATGAACAGGGCAAACATATGGTTCTTTATAAAATCATCTCTGAAGCCCATGAGGAGTTTGAGATTTTTGGAAATGTTGCAACTAAACATGGATTCATTAGTCTTGTTAATCATTTAATATCAGAGCTAAAGCAATTTAATATCCACCCCAGTGAATTAAAGGCCATTGCTGATCTTCTTGAAGAAGACCAACAGATTCTTAAGAAGAAACTCAGGGATCTTCATTTAATATATGAAGATTTTAATAAAAATTTAGAGAGCAAATATATAGATTCTGAAGATTTTTTAAATTTGCTAATTGGGCGCATTCAGAAAGCCTCTTTTCTGAAAGGTGCAACAATATGGGTAGATGGTTTTGATTTTTTTAACCCTCAGACACTTGCATTGATTGAAAAACTAATGCAGTCTTCGGATGAAGTCAATTTTAATTTTACAATAGATTCGGTACCTATGTGCCGAGATTGGGATCTTTTTGATGTCCCTCGATACACCCTAAACAAGTGTAAGGAAATAGCAGAAAAAAATCATATTTCTTATAAAACTATAAATATGGATGAATTCATAAAAGAGCGTGTTTCTGACATAAAACACCTTGAGAAAGAACTCTACACATATCCTTGGTTTTCTTATGATGATCTTGTTCAAAACGTTGAGATATTTTCATGCAGTAGCTTTACAGCCGAATTAGAAAGCGTGGCGTCAAAAATTATTGAACTCGTAAGAAATAGAGGATATCGTTTTCGAGATATTGCAGTGATTGGCAATGATATGGACCGTTATGGACTATTGATTTCAAAGATTTTTGCTGAGTATGAAATACCTGCTTTCATAGATACAAAAAGAACCATCATGCATAATCCTTTTGTTGAGTATACACTTTCTTTAATGGATATTGTTGCAAATGGTTATAGATTTGAAGACATTTTTAGGTTTTTAAAGACAGGACTAACAGAGTTGAGTATCCAGGAGTGCGAAGAACTTGAAAACTATGCGCTTAGGTATGGAATGAAAGGAAATCAATGGAAAAAAGACTTTGTATTTGGGTTAGATGAATTGGGACAAGAGATCCTTTCTGAATTAAATAAATATCGCAGTAGCCTAATTGAATTTTTAAGTGAATTTGAAGCATCTATCAAAAAAGAAAAAAGTGTTAAAGGCAAGACCAAGGTATTATATGAGTTTATCCAAAACAAAACAAATCTGAACACGAAAATTGAGGACTTAATAAATGACCTGAGAAAAGACAACGAACTGAGTTTTGTAAGAGAGATGACTCAAATCTGGAATACAATTATTTCTGTGTTGGATCAGATGGTTGAATTGTTAGGAGACCTTGAGATAACAATGAGCGAATATGCAAATATTTTGCGAGCAGGCATGGAATCCATCGAGGTTGGCATTATCCCTACAACTGTGGATCAAGTGTTAGTGGGTACACTGCAAAGATCCAGAACAGGTGCAGTTAAGGGTTTGTTTGTCATAGGGGTTAACGATGGAATCATTCCAAGTGATAAAAAGAATAATGAGTTGCTTATTTTTGAAGAAAAAGAAGCTCTGAAACAAATGGACATTGAGCTTAGTAAGAATGAAGATATCAAAATGAAAGAAGAACGACTTGCCATATATAAAACCATGAGTAGTCCAAAAGAATATTTATGGGTCAGTTATGTCGCTGCGGATTCGGAAGGGAAGGAGATGAGACCCTCTCTTTTGATTAATCGATTAAAAAGAATACTTGGAAATATTGAGATTAAAAAAGATTACTTAGATAATCATAACAATTGGCAGTTGATATCAACACCTAAAAGCACACAGAAATATCTGATTGGACAAATAAGAAGTGCCATGGATGGTGAAGAACTATCTGAAATGTGGAAAAGTGTTTTTAACTGGTATCTTAAAGATGAAGCACATGCTTCTTTTATGGAACTGTTTTATTCGGGTTTATTTTATGAAAACAAAGCAAATAGACTGAATCAATCAGAGATAAAAGCCCTATATGATATGTATTCGGCATTCAGTCCAACACGTTTAGAATCTTTTTCCAGATGCCCTTTTGAACATTTCATGAGGTATGGCATTAGAGCAGAAGAAAGGAAAATCAGAGAATTAGCCGTTATTGAGATGGGGGAAATATTTCATCAGTCCCTAAAAAGATTTGCAGAAGAAATAATAAATAGAGGTATGAGTTGGCAGAGTATTGATCAAGTACAATGCTTTGAATTAATGGATGAGGTTATTGAAGCGCTCGCGGAAGAATATGGAGAAGGTATTTTAAAACGAAACGAAAGATATGCTTACAGGCTTCTAAGGATAAAGCGGGCAGCAAAAAAGACTGCTTGGATATTGACAGAGCACGTAAAGAAAGGCAAGTTTAATGAGTTCTATTTTGAAGTAAGCTTTGGACGAAAAGGAAAGTTTCCTCCAATTGAAGTGGTTCTCCCAGGGGAAGAAACGGTTTATATTGAAGGGAGAATCGATCGAATTGATGTTCTAAGAGAAGAAAAAGATATTTTCATAAAGGTCATTGACTACAAATCAGGAAGTAAAAGCTTGAATCTTTCGGAAGTGGTCAATGGTTTACAATTACAGTTGATGATTTATTTGCATGCAGCATTAAAGGGGTTTGAAAACAGCAACAAAGATAAGGCAACTAAACCAGCTGGCGTTTTTTATTTCAAGATAGATGACCCCGTTATAGAGTCCACGGATATTCAAAATAAGGAAACATTAGGCCCCATTATTGAGAATGAAATACGAAAGATATTCAAGATGGATGGTTTGGTTTTAAAGGATATGAATGTGATTAAAAATATGGATGATGACATTAATGCCTATTCAGATATTATTCCTGTAAATGTAAAGAAAGATGGAACCATTGGAGAAAAATCCAAAACAATAGAAGGTGCGGATTTAGAAAGACTCTTTTTACACATGGGAAAAATGACTGGAGAAATATGCAGTTCCATCATGCAGGGAGCCATTGACATCAAACCAAAAAAATTAGATAATAAAAAAACAGCCTGCACCTATTGTAAGTTTAAAACCATTTGTCAGTTTGATACTTCTTTGGCAGGCCAAAAATATGAAAAGTCAGATAAAATCAAACTGGAAGAAATTTTTAATAATTAAAAGTTGAAAAGAAAAACGTAGGGGCTGGCCCTGTGCCTGCCCGCAAAGACTCTTAGTTTGGAACGTAGCTTCACCATGCCAACATAGCTCAGCGGTAGAGCAGCTCACTCGTAATGAGCAGGTCGTGGGTTCAAGTCCCGTTGTTGGCTCCATGAGAAGCTTGAAATTTAAATATTTCAGGCTTCTTTTGTTTTTGTCGTATGGTTTACATAATACGAATTGATGACTATTTGATGACTATAAGCATTTTTGAGACGAGAAAATGGGCAAAATTATAGAGAATTTTTGTATTAGCTTGATGGATTATATTAATAATACATGATGAGGTTATCTTATTATATTGGCACGTCTAAATATCATAGTTCTACCCTTTATTTCATAAAATTACAAGTAATTTACAAATAAAGTATTGATATTTTATTTTCAATAACATAATATAGTAAATAGTAATAGTATGTATAACAATAACCCTATTATTGTTATGGAGGCTTAGAATGTATAATATTGAGAATTCTCGTCCAAAGTATACTGATTATGAAATCTGCAATCTATTTAAGAAAAAGAGAAAAGATCTTGATTTAGGTATAAGTGAGGTTGCAAAACATTACAATACTGATGAAACCATTATTTCTTTTTTAGATGAATTTAAATCTAACTTGTCGTTAGAAATGATAGAAATTGCATCGGATTTTCTGAGTATTGAATTTAATGAGTTGACTGATATATTGGTAGATGATGATTTAAAAATAAGCGCAAGAGGTGCTTTAGACGAAGGGTCAATGGTTGTATTTGATACTGCCAATAATATATTTAATAAATTAATTCATCAAATTAGGATGTCTAATTAATAGGTGCATAAAATGAATATACCTGAAGAAAAAGTATTAGAACAAGTCAATCAATTTAGAGACATGTGGTCTTTAAAGGAAGAGCCTATTCAAGATATCTTTCTTGAAGCAGTTAATAGGAATTTTATTGTAATAGAATTCCCGAGTAATTTTCAAATCTCGGGATTTTTTGTTGAAAAAAAAGATAGAGACAAGATGTTTAATTGTATTTATATTAATAGCCTTGAACCAGTAGGAAGAAAAAACTTTAGCCTTGCTCATGAGTTATATCATTGCTATTTTTACAAATCAAATGACACAATTTGTGGAAGTAAGAATAGAAAGGATCCTATTGAAAAGGCTGCAGAATTGTTTGCGAGTAATCTATTAATTCCTAGAAAACATTTGTATTCTTTATTAAAGAAGAACTCTATTAAAAACACTATGCAAGTTAACACAAAATTTATTTTTGCTTTACAGAAAATTTACAAAGTATCTTTCCAAGCGGTATTGTATACCCTTAAACAAATGAAAGATAACCCTGATTACGAGGATGCAATCCCTTCTAATATAAATTCAGCTATTTTTACCAAATATTATAATCATAAATATTTTGAAGAACTAACTAGTTTAACATTATCTGATGATAAATTAAATAATTTGAATTCTGTCATTCCTAGATTTAAATTACCAGACAGATATAAGGATATATTAGTACAGAATTATAATGGAAATAAAATAAGTAATGACGAACTAAAAGAGATATTTGATTTTTTTGAAGAAAGCATATAAAAGCTGACTAAGGGATAAGGGGTAAGAGATATTATGGGTGAGAAATTAGGTGTATATCCAATATGTGATACAGATTTTTGGATTAAACTATTTTGTTTGATTAAAAAAGTAAAAGTTGATTTAACCAGATGTAAACATGAATGCCTTTATGTTCCCGATGCTGTAAGATTTGAATTAAACAAAAAGAAAATAGAAGAGCATGTATTATCTTCGGAGTCCCTTAGTTTTCTAAGGGATAAATTGAAACTGAATGAAGTATATATTATGAATATTCTTGATAGTGGAATGTTTGATGATAAAGAGAGAAAATATATTTTAAGAGCTTTTTCAAGTCATCAAATAGCTTATAGTAGTAAAGAAAAAAGCTTTAGAAGATCTCATAATTTAGGTGAAAAAGTATCACTTATTTATGCAGCGGCAAAAAAATTACCTGTTGTTCTATCTGATGATGGTGGTGCCAAATCGTTCAGAAGTATTCATTTTAAGAATATAGAAGTTTATAATGTTAAAGAAGCTTTATGTAATATGTACGGATATAGTAATATTGATGCGCAAAAATACATTGATCTTGTTAGAAAACATGAAGACGACTGCGAGAAAAGTAATTTAAAAAGTCAATCAGTTTTAGGTCAGTATAAGAAAATGCTTCTTGAGAAAGAGAAAAATAATTAGGACTTATAAATCTCATGATAATTTAATACATAAGAAAGTATTTACCTATAAAAGAGCTTGAAAAAACCACCCAATAGGTGGCTTGCAGCAGAAGTCTATAAGGCTTTATCCTTTATTTTAGGATAGAAAACATCTTCCATGATATCAGAAGCCTGTTGATCTGCAGAAATTAAAGCGTGGGCGTAAATATTAGTTGTGGTGGATGTTTGAGCATGTCCTAGACGAGCAGATACAGCTTTAATATTTAGACCTCTATCAATTAGTAGAGTAGCTGCAGTATGCCTTAATCCATGAAACGATATCTTAGGAATATATAAGCTTTCCTTAACTTCATTAGTAAGTTTAGGGTCTGCTTTAATGCTTTTATTTATTTCTTCTATAAACTCCGGAAACCATTTAGTGATTGTATCTATATGCATTGGTTTTCCGTTCCATTGAGTGAATACAAAGTCAGATTTTTTATCCCATAAGGGACCGGCTTTTAATTCATCTTCTATTTGAGTTTTCTTATATACTTCAAGTAAATCTATTGTTGATTGAGGAATAGAGATGTTTCTTATCGAACTTCTGTTTTTGGGTTCTTTCAGGCTTGCTTCACCTGATAAAAACTGTAAAGAATATCTTATCTGAACAATTCTTTTTTCTAGGTCAATGTTTTTCCATTGTAAAGCACCCAATTCACCACGCCTACAACCAGTAATAATGGCAAGGGTAATCATAAGCTTATATTTTATAGGCTGTTTTTCTAACTCTTGAAGAATTAATGTAGCATGTTCAGGGCTTAAGTATTTCATCTCCTTGTGTTTAAGTTTTGGAGGGTCAACTTTTGAAGTAGGACTAAAAGATATAATTTGCCATCTTACAGCTTTCTCAAACATAGAAGAGAGTAAAGCATGGTATTTTCTTACTGTTCCAGGAGACAAGGCCCCTGCTCTTTTGTCTTGCCTTATACCGTCTTCTTGAAGGTTACTATAGAACTTTTGAAGATGTAAAGGCTTTATGTCTTGCATTTTCAAATGACCTAGCGCGGGTAAAATACGAGCTTCTAACAGTTGTTTATAAGCAGAGATTGTTCTTGGTTGCAATTGCTTTTCTGCATGCTCTGTTACCCATAGTTTTGAATATTCTTCTAATGTAAGTTTTGTAGATTTAACGAAGTCTCCTTTTTCTGTTTCGGCAAGAAATAAAGCTAACTGTCTTTCTGCTGCTTTCTTTCTACTTTCAAACGTCCTACCTTCAACATGTACGGTTTTTGTAAAGCGCATTTTTTTACCTTCTCTATCGTAGCCATCTGATACTACAAGTTGCCACGAATAACCGTCTTTATCTCTTTTTGAGATACTTCCTTTACCTGCCATTATTTTCAACTCCTCGTTCTAATTGCTTTTTCAATTCTAATAATTCGGCTTGTGCTTTTAAAAGATATGTTGCATTTAATTCTTCAGTAGATATAAATTCAATAGTGTCTTGACCTTTTCTCTGTACTCTAAAATAAGCTCCAGTGTCAGCTTTATTAGCTTTATCTGAATTTACAAAATCGGAGAATAAAAAATTTGATAGATTGTCTATAATTTTAACTCCTATATCAAATTCGAGCAAAGTATTAATGACTTTTATATTGTAGTCTTTAGTAAGAGTTCGTATTAATTTAGCTCCGTTTTTCGTAAACTTTTCGATATTCTTTTGAGTTGTTTGTATTACATATTTTTTCTCCCCATCTTCAAGAAAAAGTACTGTATTATGATTCATTTTATTTAATTTTTCTAATGATTTTTCAGAAAAGCCTGTAATTTCACATATTTCTCTTGTAGTTACATCTATGGTCTGGTGAGGTGTCAGTCCTAACAAATATTCTAATGATACTTCATAGAATTCCGCTATAGCAATTGCATAATCGACATTCATAATGTGTTTGTCCTTATTTGTAATATCGTTATTTTCATAGTTCATGAGTTGAGTATGGGATATTTTCACTCCCGTTTTTTCTTCTATAGCTTTTGATAATGCTTCGAATGAATATTTTGTTTTTCCGTTAGGTTTTCTTAGGTCTTCAAGTATTTCAGCGGTTTTAATTTTGTCAAACATGGTATACCTCCGTTATAAACTATAATTTATTTTGTGATAAAATCATAAACTAAAATAAATATTTACTGATATACAGCACCAGCATGCCCTTGATGGTATTATACATTGTAGTTGATGTTATTGTCAATACGTAAACAATGATTTATAAAGGAGGTAAGATAATGAGAAACCAAGATATTAGAGAAAAAGGGCTGGTTGATAGATCGATTAGACAGAAGTGAGTGATAATAATGGCCAATGTACAAAAAGAGAATGGATATACCCCGATTGCCAATGAAATTATAGAACAACTTGTTAGGCTGCCTCTTAATGGTACTCAATTACGGATTATAGCGGTTGTATGGCGATATACCTATGGTTTTAGTCGTAAGCAACATGAATTATCTATTAGCTTTATAAGGAAGTCTTTAGGATTAGAAACAACGCAATATAAACAAGTAACAAGAGAATTAAAAAGACTTTTAGATATGAAAATTTTAATAGAAAAGGTAAAGCCAAATAAAAACAAGACAAGGGTAATAGCATTTAATAAAAATCATGACCTATGGATTAAACAGACCACTGGACGAATTAGACCAGAGGACGAATTAGACCAGAACGAGGGGACTAAAAAGACCAGAGAACCACTGGACGAATTAGACCACCAAGAAAACAATATAAAAACAAAATATAAAACAAGCACATATACACCTGAGTTTGAAGAGTTTTATAAGGAATATCCAAGAGCAGAAGAAAAGAGAAGGACTTTTACTAATTGGAAGAAATGTCTTAAACAATATAAGTTTAAACAATTAATGACAGCATGCAATAACTATAAATCCGTCAAAGAGGGTACTGAAAAGCAATTTCTAAAAACATCTGCAAACTTCTTAGGAAAAGACAAAGTGTTTGAAGATTATATAGATTATCAGATTGAAGAACCTAAAAAAATTATGGCCGGAGGGATTTCGTACTAATGGACAGATACATAGTAGAAGAACAAATACTCGGGTGCTTACTAAATAATAAAGGATTAACATATATAGACATTTTATCAGAAAAAGACTTTATACATACAGCGGTGATATACAAAGCTATTCGCCAAGTTTATTCAGAAAAAAAATATATCAATCCGGTATTGGTATCGCAAGAAGCAAACATGGACTTATCGACACTTAGAACCATGATGAACAATGCTTTTTCTGATACAGCCTTTGAATCAAATATTACAGCTCTAAAAGATGAAACTGCAAAACTTGAATATAAAGACATACTGAATCAGGCCATTAAGACAGAATCTAAAGATATATATTCAGCAGCAGAAAAAACAATTGAAAAATTAAAGAAAATAGCTCCTTTTTCATCCGGTAATGAGACTATATCTCTTACTGATGCTTGGTATCAACTTGAAGATTTTATTAACAATAAAGCCAAAAACAAGGGCAATGAATTACATACATCAATACCTACACTTAATAGAATAACAGGAGGCTTTCAACCCGGACAAACTATCACAATTGCAGCAAGACCGGGTGTCGGAAAGTCAGCTTTTGCCCTACAGCTTTCCAGAGATATTGCAAGAAAAGATAAGAAAGTGTTATTCATAAGCCTTGAAATGACCTCAGAAGAAATCATGATGAGAATTGTAAGTAATCAGACAAATATACCAACGGTTGACCTTATAAATGCAAATTTAAAAGACAATGATTGGGGAAAAATTGGCACTGTTTTAGACACAGCAAGCCAAGAAAAAAGCTTAATCATTAACACAAGCTACAGAACTGTTAAGCAAATAAGAAGAGCAATAATAACTGAAAGTCCTGACCTAATAGTAATTGACTATCTGAACTTAATGAAATCGGATGGAGAATCAGAAAGAATACGGATCACGAACCTTACAAGAGAATTAAAGCAATTAGCCATTGAATTTAAGATACCAATAATACAAATTGCTCAATTAAATAGAGATTCAGAAAACCGATTCCCTACTCTTTCGGATTTAAAGGAAAGTGGAAGCATTGAGGAAGATAGTAATATTTGCATGATGCTATACGAGGTTAAAGATGAAAAAGCACTTCAAGACAATGTTCCAAAAAGTTTATGTGATGAGTTGCATTATAAAAGCATTATATCAAAAGGTAATAAGCTTATAATCCTGAGTGTGCAAAAGAACAGAAATGGTCAACTTAAAAATATACCTTTAATCTTTCATCCACAGCAGTACAAGTTTATTGAAATTCAAAGGAATTAAGCAATGAATTTTATTGAATTTATGGAAATAGATAATAACTTAGATGCCATATATCAAACTTCTATTTTAATCAACAGCTTAAACTTAAGCCCTAAAAAACTCGACATAATCGGAGATGTTTTTAAGCAAAAAATTGAGCAGCAGTACCAAGACAAGGCGATAATCAATTATTTAAATAGTGAAATACAAACTACTTTGAAAGGAGGACCGTAAATGACTGAAAAAGACATGAGAGTTGAACTTGAAAAACTTTCAAAAGAAGAACTTATAAATCAACTGTGTATAAGAAACCAAACCATTCAAAAGCTTACCAAAGAAATAGATAAATTTGAATCTAAAAATAAAAATTAAAAATTAAAAGGAGAAAAAAACAATGAGTAATAAGATTATAAACCTAAAAGAAAGAGTTAAGGAAATGATGACTAATGAAGGAATAGGTACAAGAGATATTGAGGAAGCAATAAAACTAATACATAAAGAAGCTGTTAGATTTTCAGATATGCCAAGAAATGAGCAAATAGACTGCTTTATTAATAAATTAAGCAGTCATGAATTTGAGGAAGAAATTGCGGATATGCTCTCTACATTAACAGCTTATAACTCTGAAACATATAAGAGCAAATATTGTGAAGAAAACTATTTTGAACATACCTCAGATACATTAAGAAACCTTCTAAATGGAGACATTCTAGATGCAGATGATCCAGAAGAAGAAAAAGCATGGAATTTAATATTAGATGTATTAGGAGAAAGCACTATCTTTAAATGTATCGATGATGATGATTACAGAAATGAATATCTAAGATTAACACTTGACATAAGAGAAAAAACTGAGTCAATGCTACAAGAAGTTGTAAAGAAAATGGCATAAAAAAAGACCCTTCCAGGTCCAACTCTTAATAACAATATAACATGATTTGGGAGGGTTAGCAAGTGAATAGTGAAGATACAAAAAAAGGTATGTACGAAAGACACTACCGCGCCATATACCAAATATGCTGGAAGGTCTTAAATAGCCGATATAGCGTTGATATTGATGATTTATTACAAGAGGCTTACTTGATTATAAAGCTTAAATTTGAACCTTCATTTGACGCTGAAAGAGGCTGTTCAGAAGTTGGATTTTTATTCAAATACCTTCCCTACCATCTTAGAAGATATCAAAAACAATTTAAGATATGTGATAGTTTGAATAAGCCTCTGCCGGATTATGAGGATGTTGAATTAATGGATGTTTTGCAAGATGAATCTGTAAATATAGAAGGCATGGTTACAAATAAAGTATTTGATAGCCAGTTACAAAAGACAGTTCATAAAGAAATATCTACCCTTCCGGAAGTCGAACAAGAAATATTAAAACAAAGATACTTTCATAAAAATACACTCAAAGAAACAGCTGCAGAAATAGGAATTAATTTAAGTGAACGAGTAAGGTGTATTCAAGCAAGAGCAGAAAGGAGATTAAGATCACGTGCAAGCTTAATTAAGCTTAAAAATGAAATACTTGAAAATAGAGCGTACAGACATGTTACACTAAAAGAATTTAAATATACACGTACAAGTGCAGTAGAGAAAGCATTGCATTTATAAACAGGAGGTAAAACATGAGAGGAAAGAAAACTACCGAAGAAAAGAAAGAAGAAGTAAAGGCATTACTATATATAAATCCTTATATATCACAAAGAGAAATATCAAGGAAAACTGATATACCTTTGACTACGGTTCATGAAATACAAAAGAAAGTTGTGAATACTGATGAATTTGAACAATTGCGAACACAGAAAAAGCAAGAGTTTATAGATAAAGCTTGGAATGTAGTCCAGAAAGCCTTAGATTTAACAGAAAAGAGGTTCGATAAGGCATTAGAGAATGAAGCAGAATTTGACCTATTATTGGACAAAATAGGCGATTCAGACATGACACTTAAAGAAAAGTCTGCTCTTGTTAGTAAACTTAAAGCCATTGAAATGACTAATATCCGTGATATAGCTATCACTTTAGGCACGATTTATGACAAACAAGCCTTAGCATCAGGTGAGCCAATTACTATATCAGAACATACAGAACCAACTCCAATGTTAATCGAAGAATTAGAAACAAAGATGAAACAACTTAGACAATTAATATCAAAACAGTAACTATTCCCATATTGCACTTTGTGGGAATAGTTGTATAACAATATAGTAATTGCAATACTTATAGGATTTGTAAAAAAATAACCAATTCATTTTTATGCATGGGCATGCACAATATACGCTGTTATACAGTAGTTATGCATTATTTTATACAGAGTTCATGTAGTTTTTTCAGCACAAGCAGGGGGGAGGGTACACCCCTATGCCTGTTATCGATGGGGGTGGGGGTATATATATAACTACCACACATACACCGCAGATAACAAAAAGCCCTTATAAAGAAAAAAGAGGTGAGAATATTTGAAAAATATATTATTACTATCCGTAGAAGATGAAGAAAATAGTATCTGTATTAACACATATAAAGATGCCGCGACCCTTACATTAACAGCATATCTAAAGGAAAAAGGACATAATGTAAAAATAATTGATGAAGATATCAAAGACATAGACTATACAGACATAGAGAAGTTCAAGCCTGATGTAATAGGAATACATGGTTACATAGAATCTTTATTTAATAAAGCATTGCCAGAAATTAAAAAGAACAACCCTAATACATATATCTGTATGGGATTAGGACAACCTGATTCAAACATTAAAGAAATATTGAAGAAGTATCCTATAATCGACTTTGCTGTATATAATGAGGCTGAATTAACCTGGCATAATCTTTTAAAATGTTTGAAAGATAATAAGAGTCTTGAAAATGTTAAAGGCCTCATATATAGAAAAAATGATGACTTCATTACTACTGAACCTGAAGAATTATTAGATGTTAATACATTGCCATTTATAGCCTTTAATCAAGACCACAAAAAAAGAACATTAAACATACAAACTTCAAGAGGCTGCACGAATCATTGTTCCTTTTGTACCATGCGGTCACAACAAAGAAAATATCGGATGAAGGATGTTAAAAGAACCGTTGATGAAATAGAATACTTTGTCAGAGAACATAACAAAACAAAAGTTCATTTTTCAGATTATAGTTTTGAAGATCCTAATAAGAATAGATTAAAAGCCTTACTACAGGAAATAATCAACAGAGACCTTAACATTATGATGTCAGGTAATTTCAGGCCAAACTTTATTAAGAAGTTAGACGCTGAATTATTAGACTTATTATTAAAAGCAGGATTTACAATGGCTTTTGTGGGAGTTGAAGCAGCCAATGAAGAAGATTTATTGCTTTATAATAAGCAATCTACTGTTCAAGATGCTCATAAAATTATAAATGCTTTTAAATGGTCGGGTATCTATACAAAAATTGGATTTATTAATTTTAATCCGTACTCTACTTTAGACAGCTTGAAGAAAAATATTGATTTTCTTGATTGGTACGGATTTGCAAACTTTTTGAATGTTAAATCTACACTAGGGATAATTAAAGAGACTCCTATATATAATTCTATCGAAAAGGAGTTGATGACTATAGATGATTTAGGTAGAATAACCTTTAAATTCAAGAATCCAGAGGTTGCTAAAGTATATGAATTTGTAAATTGCTATTTTAACTACCTTAAAAATGAAAAAGTTATCCAAGACTATGAGGAAGAATTCAGGGATATATTAAATATTTATGAGTTAAGTCTTAAGTTAAAAAGAAGAGGAGATATGGAACCTTCATCATGCGCTTTAGACTATTACCATCAAATCAAACACATGTCTGATGCCATGAGTCACTATATAGCAAGTTGGTTTAAAAAACTCATAGATTTAGCTGATAAAGGTTTTAATGAGAAAGAAGCGCAATTAATATCTATTACTACATTAAGCTCTGACTTCATCCAGGAGACCACAGAAATAATGAGAGAGAAAAGAAAAAGATTTAATAAGACATTTGGTATAGAGGATTAAGGTCGGATTTAATATCTGATAACTTATAATCTTGTATTAAATTGTCCTCGTCAATAATGGCGAACCCCTCATAATCTTCTTTTTAAATAAGAACAGTGATTGCTCAGACTATTCATGGATATCCTCTCATCTTGTGAGCCTGTCGGAGAACGCACGTTCTTATTTTCTTATTCAAGTGGTGTATTTATATTCTCAACTATATAAAAATGAATATAGCGAGAATTAGAGCCTTGTTATGGTTATTCGACGAGTGACTAAGTACGTATAATGAAAAAGTGAAAAAAATAAGCAAACAATACAAAACTATTGTCAAGATATCATATTTTTAATACATAAATAAGCTAACTTAGTTCTGAACTGAATAAAGGATTTTCTCAGTATATGACGAATTAGGAATTAAAAGGTGGTGTAAGCTGTGAATACTGATAATAGTAGAACGGAAAAAATTATTTGTCCGGAGTGTGACCACATATTTGAAATTAAAGAATATCAACCTGTATGGAGTTTTTCTGATGAAGGTATAAAAATACAAAAGGCTATTAACCGTGTAAATTTATGGCACAAGATAAATGATTCGATATTCTTTATTTTGGGAACAATCATACTAGCGTTTTTTGTTCTAATAGACCAAAAATTAGGAGGAATTGTATATTTGTTAAGTATTGCAATAAGGGCATCAGGTATATTTTATTTATATAAATTGGAAAATAAATTTTTAAAGAAAGTATTGAGAAAAGTATATCCAATAGCTTTTAATTCATAATTTCACATAATACAATATAAAGTTCGCAGTAAAGAATAATCATTATACGGTTATCAGAAACCCTAAAAATATGGATAGCTTCATTAACATTCGTCATTTAGTACGAATGGAGTAAAAATGTTATCCATGAGCCTTCAAGGGTATGAAGGTGCTCCGAAAGGGAGAAAAAAATATAGAGATTGCTGTAACAGCTTTGATGTTAAAGTTAAAATAAAGTACAAAAACAATCGTGAAGATCATTTTATTTAATATAAAAAAGACACATAAAAGTGTCATTTTTTTTTAGGAATCCACTCTATGTTATAGCCTATAATTTCGGCTATTTCTAAGGCTTCTCGGTATTTTATAGTTCCCCTAGAAAGCTTTGCGCTTAGGTTTTGAACTGAATCTTGCCGATTGTATTTTTCGTTAAGAGATTTAACTATGTCACTCATAGTCCAACCTGATTTTACTATTATTGCTTTAATATCATCTTTAATAGTCATTTTATAATCACCTCCGAGAATATTATATAATGATATTTGTTATTATTCAATCTTAAAGTTAAATATTTAATTCTAAAATTAAATTATTACTTGACTAATTGAATGATTAATCCTATAATTAAACTATGGAGTTGAATTTTTAACCGTATAGTTAAATTTAAGGGAGGGATTTAAATGAAAGAATCTAAAAAGACGAGCTTGTTTAATATTACAGACGAAATTTGTAACATGGAAACAGATATTGAAAAAATAAGAGTGCTAATGAAGGAATTAGAATTAGAACATTTTAGCATTTCCGGCATTGAAAAAGGCATGAATTATCTTAAGGATTTTGATAGTCCATTAGTGAAATTAGTATGGGAATATGATAGTCATTGTACTATGTTTCGGATCATGGAAGATTACGTATATTCTATTTATGACCAGATTAATGGACTAAGAAAAGAATTGGAGGGGGCGTTAAAATCATGTTAGTAAATAAATGGATTCAAAAGTATATTGAGCTGCTCAATCACTTATCAGAAGAAGAACTGGAAGATGTGTTGAATATTATTAAAAGAAGGTAGATTAGATTAAACCTAGGGGGTGTGTATGCTATGCATCCCCTTATCTTTCGGACAAAAATGTACAAAACTTTATTTTCCAACGGGTAGAAGTAACGAAGGAATATTTCCCTTGGTTAAAGTGTCGGAAGAGAAAATCACCTTCCCTTTTTTTATTTTTATCCGGGACATCAATATATATCACAATATGGATTCTGAGGTCAGAAACACTGTACAGTTCTTTATTTCCTAAATGAAACTCGGTCAAGCCATAGTTACCCCTTACCCTGATATATAAAAAATTTATTAGTTAGATTAGAGGGTGTTTTTACCGAAGGGAATTTTCCCTTGAGTGAATCGGAAATTGGATTGAGTAACTTTCAGACCAATGTAAGACCGAAAGTATGTTCAGTAAATTAACCGAACAGATTTGTACTCCATAAATTTAGACACAGGATTGCGTTTCAAACGTAACCCTTTTAAACTTAAAGAAAAAATGAAATTTATGGAGGTATGAAAAATGAATAACACAAAGGAAGTAAACGAAAGAATATTAAAAATTACAGAAGAACTAAAAATGATAATGTTAAAAACCACAGAATTAGAAAGCCAAGAAAAAACTCAACAAAAAGAAAGGATTAAAAAATTAGAAAAACAACTACAGCCGCAACCACAGCCGCAACCACAGCCATGTCAATTATTAACACTTTATGAAGTATGCGACATTCTAAGAGTCAAAAGATGGACAATCTATAAGCTAGTTGAAAGCGGAAAGCTTAAAGGCTACAAGATGGGCAAAGAGTATAGATTCAAGAAAGAAGATGTAGATGCCTATTTTGAAAGTAATCTGATTAAGTATTAACCAATGCTAAATATGAGGGTATTATTTAGAGGCTTAGAATACCTAAGTCTCTTTTGTTTTGGGTAACATGTAAAATCATGGTATAGTATAGCTATAAACAAGATAATATAAATGTTTGGAGTGGTTTTATGCTATCTCTTGAAGAATATATAGCAAAAAGAAAAAAAGAAGACAAGCTAGATGAATTTGACTACGAACAAAGATTGGAAAATATTAAAACTTGCGTTGAGTATGTTTTGGAATATTACACAAGGTATTTAGGATTAACTGAAGGAGAAAACAGATCAGCTATACAGGAGAATAAACTTAATAATTATAAAGAAAAAATAAAAGTATATAGTCCTGATGTCCAAAAAAAATTGATAGAGTTTTATGATAATTATCACACTTGTGTAGAAATTCGATTGAACAATTTCATAAAATCGAATGCCATGTTTTTAATTTATAATACAGAAAATGAGTTTAGAAATCTTTCTTATGAATGTTATGATTTTTTATCAAGAAAATTACCGTATCTTAAAAAAGAAGGTGAATTTATATTTGTCCTTCTTAAAGATACTTTTAGAATAAAAAGCGAAGAAAATTCAGATTTTACATTTTTAAAAAAAGATATAAAAGAATCTGTAGTTCAATGGATGGAAAAGATTTACTATAAATATGATATTAATATATATAATTTCGCTTATGAATATATCTTAAAATTTGAAGAAGGAACAACAAGAATAAGAGAAAAAGACGATATTAATTATTCAATTGACCCATTTGTATATTATGATTATAAACAGAGTCAAAACTTATTTAATCTAGATAATGTTTATCCTAAAATTGCACATAAACCTTTTATTAAAGGAAAAAGGAAAGAATTAGAGTTAATAATGATGTATGTATGGACAAACGGAATGTTAAGAGATAAAAGGTATTGGAAGGAGTATTTAGATAAAGTTCTACCATATGTAAAGTAGTATATGAATACTAACATTCTCAACATTGCGTGAATATGCTAATGTTTTAAAAACTCAATACGTTAATACAGAAGTATCTCTTGAAGAAAAAATTGAATGGTTGTTAGAAAAAGCTGATTGGCTTGATCCATTAGTAAATAAAGAAGACCCTATACTTGGCAAGAACCGATATGAGTTGGTAAAAAAAATCTTTGATAGTGAAGAATAATGCGTACACAAATAAACACACAATTAGATATTTTTTATAAGAGACTAGATAGAGAGTCTCTTTTTCGCTAAATAACCACAATAATTTACCAAATTTTGATATAATGAGAAAATGAGGATATTACTTATAACAAAGGGGGTTTTATCATGTTAACTAATAAAATAGGGAAAAGCTTATTTATTTTTCTTTTGATTATTGTTTTCTCAACGTCTAATGTGTTTGCAGCCAATATTAGCGATGTTGACGATACAATCTATCAAGATGCAGTTCATTATTTAATTGATAATGGAATTATGTCAGGTTATCCTGACGGTGAATTTAAACCTAATAATGATATAACAAGAGCTGAAATGGCTGCAACTATAGTGAGAGCAATAGGAATAAATTTTGTTGATATTGAAGAAAAAAGCAATTTCAATGATATGGCTGGGCATTGGGCAGACAAATACGTATCTGTTGCATTTAAAAAGAATATTGTTACCGGTTATACTGATGGCACATTTAGACCAGATTCCAAAGTAACATTCCCGGAAGCTATTACATTAGTAGTTAAAATGGCGGGGCTTTCAAGTGAAGTTAGTACAACAAGGGGTTGGCCGACAAACTATATAAACTATGCTCATGAAAAAGGTATTCTAAGAAACGTAGAGGTTGTTTTATCAGAAACAGCAACTAGAGGCGATGTGGCCATCATGTTATATAATGCTTTTAATATTCTAAACAGCTATGACAATATAGGTGTTGCTAAGGCCACTGTAAATACTTTCATAAGTGATGGTATTAATACTAAAGACATAAAATCAGAAAATGATTTTGCAAACAATCTAAATTATTTTATTGGTGTTGAGACAACTCTTGATTATCCAAGTCTAAGTGAAAGCACTAATGTACCAATTAATTATTTGATATACAAAAATAATAATTTAGTATATCAAATCACCAAGACAGTAGCATTAAACAAAAATACAGCTAGCGCCACCTTTTACTCTCATTTACCAATCGATGAATTTATCAATAAAGAAGATGGTCAGTATCGAATTGATATTATTTCAAATCAGAATTTAATTAAAAGCAAAAAAATAGATTTATATACTGATTACAGCTACGAAGTGGGAATTATTGAAGGTATTGAAGCTAAATCATTAAAATTCTTTGCCAGTAATGGCGACTATATTGAAGAAAAGCAAAGAATATATACAAATGAGATTCCACGAACTTACCAAACAAAGTGTATTTGGTGGGAATTAGAAGTATTATATCCTGATTTAGATAGAAATATTGAATTTCCAATACATTATAAATATATAAAGAAAAGTAATGGTTTTGCATATGGAGATCATACGGTAGACTATTTTTTATATTTAGATAAAAACTTGGACAAGTTTATTGGCGGCATATATTCGGAAAAATTCATTGAATGGCCTACCGGTACATATAAAGTTCAAGTGTATTCCTATGATAAATTAATTGCTGAAGGAGATTTCAAAATAGTAGAAGATTAGGTCTTTAGATGATTGTAGTTTTTGTGATGATGTATAAGAACTGAAAAATTATTTGTAATATTTTCTTATTATATGGTATCATTACTTAATGCTAAGGGTTTGGGATATACATTATGATTAAAAATTTTGATAATTGGGAAGAATTTGAAGGAGCTTCAGAGGGTAGCGGGAGAAGTGAAAAAATTTGGTTAATAAATAATGATACCAAAGAAATTGGATTGTTTAAGTTTACAAAGAGTGAACTTACAACAGAACATTTCTCTGAAAAGTTTGCCGCTGAGATTGCTCAAGTAATTGGCGTAGAATGCGCTAGAGTAGATTTAGGAATCTACCATTCTAGAATAGGCTCATTTAGTTATAGGATTAATAGTGATACTGAAAGTTTAATTGAAGGCATACAATTAATTAGTAGACATTACCCAGCCTTTGACCCTATTAGTTTATATGACTTAGCAGGAAAAGAATACTATTCATTAGAGATGATTCAGAAATCTTTAGAAGGATTTGATTTTCAAAATGAATTTAATAAAATTCTTGTTTTTGATTATTTAATTGGAAATACGGATAGGCATCAAAGTAACTGGGCTATATTACAAAAAGATAAAAGCTTTAAATTATGTCCATTATATGATAATGGATCCTCGTTGTGTTGTTATGTAGAAGAGTCAAAGATAGATGATTATATAGGAAAAGATATTCAGAGGTTCAATGCTCTCGTAAATACAAAGTCAACATCCCGAATCAGGATAGATAAGTACAAAAAGAAAGAACCTACGCATTTAGAAGTACTCAATTTTTTAAGAGAAAAAAAATATGAAAATGTCGAACAAATGATAAAGCAAATAAAGTATAATATTAACGAATGTTTTTTAAATGAATTACTACAAAAGTATGATAATATAATTAGCGAAAAGAAAAAAAATCTAGTTAATAAGTTTCTTTTAGGGAAGATTGATTTATTGTAAGATTGTGAAAGGAGGAAATAAGATGTCGAGAAAACAAGGAAGAGATTATGTTTATTTAATTTGGAAAGAACCAATTACTCGAAGAAATTATATTGTTGGACAGTTATCCCAAAATGGGCAATTTGAGTTTTCTTATGGGCATGAAGTAAAAGAGGCTATTAGTAAAGGGTTTGAATTATTAATAAATTTTGATAATCTTGAAAAAATCTATAAAAGCGACTCATTGTTTCCTGTATTTTCTAGTAGATTACCGGATAGAAAAAGAAGAGATATTTCTCAAATTCTTTCAAAATACAACCTTGATCAATACGATGAATATAAACTACTTAAAAGAAGTAGAGCTAGATTACCGATTGATAATTTAGAGTTTATTGATCCAATTTTTGATAGAGATGAAGGAAAAATGAAAAGAATTTTTTATGTCGAGGGGCCCAGATATTATATTGGATGTGAAGGTGATAATTGCCAAGAAGCACTTTATTTAGAAAAGGGTGATAGCTTGGAGTTGTTTTTTGAAAATGAAAATGAACATGATAAGAATGCAATTAAGATTTTAGATTCAGATAAAAATACTGTGGGTTATTTGCCTAGATATTATTGTGTAGCTCTTAGAAATTGGTTGAAACGAGGAGCAGATTATACTTGTACAGTGTTAGAAATGAATAAAAGCAAGGCATGCAGTGAATGCATAAAAGTAAATTTAGAAGTTTTACTTAAATAGAGAATGTTGATTTAGAAGCATCTATCAAAGGGTGCTTTTTTATTATATTTTTCCCCATTAAAGATTGATGACTATTTGATGACTAAAGGATAAAAACAGTCATCAAAAGGACTATAAAAGTCAAGCAAATTCAATAAGCATATACTCAAAAATCGTTATATTTCAATAGGTTTGAATATCATTCAATAGTATGCAATAACCCAATATCCACACTCGTAATGAGCAGGTCGTGGGTTCAAGTCCCGTTGTTGGCTCCATAAAAACCTCTGTGCACCAAATATGTGTCCCCCACACATTATCTTTTATAATAGGAGTCGTAAAAATGGAAATCGGAATAATCGGCGGATCGGATGGTCCTACTGCTATTTTTCTTGCTTCATCAGTTAATTGGCCGCTAAGTTATAGTAGGAAGTATGATTTTCGTCTGGAAAAAGAAAAAACAAAAGAAATGAGTGTTTTCGTAATTCATGCCTGTATTTAAATTAAGAATAAAAGATAGCTTGGAATTTAATTTCAGGATTTTTTATTTTTTGAAGGGTTGAACAAGATCGGTAAAGTCTATAATTCTCATCTTTATGTTAAATATTTAACATAAATTAAATTCAAAGATTTCCTTCCCCGTGGAGAGAATATCGTTAATTAAATAACAATATTACTCATGTTGATTATTATCGCAACAGGAAGAAAGATGAAAAAACATTGAGATATTCTTGAAAATTCACGATAAAGCTCGAATTGTTTCCCTAGACGTCCGTCTTATCTAAAAAATGCCCTAAACATTATTAGAAATATAGTTAAAAAATTATCAAAAATATATTGACAATCTATAAATATATAGTTATTATAGAATTAAGAAAAGACAACAACGTTAATTAATTAACAAAAACTAACCGAACTGGTGAAACAAATAGGGGGGGGCTATAAATGAATATCAAAGGTATCACATGTCGTGAATCTCTTGAAAAACCAATAGTTTTAATAGGATGGAGCGAAGTACCTCCAATAACTTCTCTGAAATTTCCTAATTAGAGGCATTAAAGCCAATACATAATAAGATTTGTATTTAATAAAGAGCATTGAAAGGATGAGGAAAAGTGGATAAGAAATTTGCAAAAAGACTATTTAATGAATGTAGAGATTGGGCAAGCATCCAATCCATGATGACAGAAACAGAATATGTTGAGTTTATAGAATTATCAAAAGAATTTTAATAAGACAAATTTCTCATAAAGATAGTACTTAAGTCATAGAATAAGATGTTTCATGCATTTAATCACTTCTTAAGGATTTATCAAATATAAGAAAGAAGGATAATAAAATGGATAAGAAATTTGCAAAAAGATTATTTAACGAATGCAGAGATTGGGCAAGTATACAATCAATGATGACAGAAAATGAGTATAAAGATTTTCTTGCAATAGTACGAGAAAACGAGGATGAGATTATTTAGTAAAGGTCTCTTGCTAGACTTTAATATAGATTTATTATTTAACTTCTTTTAAACTTAGACCCAACTCTCAGATGGCCTGCGACGCCATCTGAGGGGAAAACACATTAGTAAATTAATTAATTGGACCATAAATTTCAAAATTATATATACTAAGAGAAACCAGCTCTGTAATTTAACCCAAAATTCGAGCTGTTTTTCTTTTTTTGAATGGAAACAAAATTCTTTGCTTATTGACATTAAACCTGGATAAATATACCATAAAGATAGTCTATATATTAGTAGCATGTGGGGGAAATGGTTATGAGCTTACGAAGCAAGAAAGAAATAAGTTATTATATTATCGTTATCCTCTGTATAGGTTTTGTTATCATATTATCCTTCTTTTCCATAAATTCATTGAAACAAGATTACTTTGATTCCATTGGAAAAAGAGCTTTTAGCATTGCCATTGTGACAGCTAATAATATAAGACTCAGCGACTTAGAAGTTGAGCGTCTTGAAGATTTGCAATTTGAGGATTTGTTAAATGATACTGCTAATGTAAAATTCGAAAGAGATGCTCGAAAGTTTATGAAAGAGGCCGGCATAAAATATATATATCTTATGCGTAGGTTACCATCAGAAAAAATGAAATATTGGGTACATGAAGACGAAGTTGACTATTTTGGTGTTCCTGAGGGAACGAAGTTGGATACTATTTATCTGCTGGATGCTGTTATTGATCATCAGACGCGATTAGAGGATACGGACAACCAATGGTATCGGGATGAGGATAGATATACAATATTGGATCCAGGAATATTAGAAATTTATGATAACAACGAAGCAACCTATACTTTTTATGAAGATGAATGGGGGGGTTATCTAACTGGTTTTGCTCCAGTTTATTCAACGGATGGAAGTTATATTGGCATGCTTGGAGTTGATATTTTTATTGAAGAATATGCTGCATTGGTAAATAAAAGAGTTATGATTTTGGCTATCTTTAATTTTATCAGTGTTGTAATGGGAATTATTATTATAAATAGCTTACGACGGATTTATAAAACCAACGCCGATGCAAATCATTTTAGACAAAAATCATATATAGATGACATGACAGATCTGCTTAACCGTCGAACTTTAAAAGAACGATCAAAAGAATACTGGAATAAAGGTTTAAATGAGGACATACCTATTACCGTTGTTATGTTGGATATAGATTATTTCAAAGCGTACAATGATAATTATGGGCATATGGTTGGAGATGAATTGATATCTAAAGTTGCTTCAGCCATTAAACTCTGCACAAGAGAAAACGAAGACATGCTCTTTAGGTATGGTGGAGATGAGTTCATGATTTTATTTTTTGATACTGAAATGAATAAAGTTAATCTAATAATAAAAAGGATAAGAGAACATGTAAAAGGTATTTTGATACAAGGCGTTCATGAAAGAGTCACATTAAGTTTTGGAATCGCCTCTATGGTTCCTACAAAGGATTCGGACTTGAACCAGTTAATCAGTCGTGCAGACCAAGCGCTCTACTCGGCAAAACAGAAGGGGCGAGATTGTATTCATACCTATAACAACCAAACATGACTTTTTAAGTTCTAGTTTTGGATCTATTAAAGTTGTCTATCTGGGATACCAGCATTCCTGCAAACATTAAAAGCCCACCCAATATTCCATGTACGCCTAAATTTTCATTTAGGATGAGCCAGCCTCCCACTGCACCTACAACAACCTCCATACTTAGGATAATGGCAGCATGGGAGGGTTGTGCATGCTGTTGCCCAATTACCTGAAGGGTATAACCAATCCCCACAGAGCAGATACCACCGTATAGGATTGGGATAATAGCTAACTTAATAATATTCATTGAAATGGTTTCAAAAAATAAAGCAGTTATGATACTAAATATAGAACAAATTGCAAATTGAAAAGCAGATAATATTAGAGTATCTACTTTTGTTGAGAAATGAGCTATGAGTAGGATATGTGCTGCCCAGAAAAAAGACCCTATGAGTATTAGAAAGTCTCCTTTAGAAATAGAAAAGTTTGCAACATCAGTAAGGAAATAAAGTCCAATGACGGCCAATCCACCTCCGAACCAAGTACTCAAACCTATCCGCTGTTTGAAAAAAGTACCCAAAAATGGAACCAGTACGATATATAGACCAGTGATAAAGGAAGTTTTTGCTGCAGTTGTAGAAACCAGTCCTATTTGCTGAAATGAAGCTGCAAGATAAAGCGCCATTCCAGGAAGAATACCCGCCATGAGAGCTTTTTTTATTTCTGGCATAAGTTGCGTTCTCTGAATTTCGCAATGTATTTTATTTTTGTTTAGAAAGTAGATGAGAGGCAACAAGGAAAGACTTCCAAGGGCGAATCGTATTCCGTTAAAAGTAAAAGCACCAATATATTGAGCGCCAATACGTTGGGCTACAATGGAAAGTCCCCATATGGCTGAAGCCATAAATAAAAACAAATTAGATTGAAGCGTTTTTGAGTGCATGGGATTATATCCTCCAGATTCAGTTAGATCTTAATGGTCATTTATATTCATTAAGTACATCATAAAATGAGTACGAAGTTTCCGTACTCATAGGGGAACTTAGATACTTTATTTATTTCGTGACTTACTATAGTTGTTTTAGTAAAGTCAATAAATCACTGAAAATACCATAGGCAGTCTGTTGTATTTCAGGAGCATGTTCAATGATACTGACAGTGCCCATTAAATCTGTTGTAATGGATAAAATGGATGAAGTGGCGTCAATGTTATAGAATAGATCGCTGGAATCTATCTCACAAGGAAAAACCTTGCCCTTCACTTCATTATCATCCTTATCAAGATACCCCTGACAAATGAGTTTAATTCTTTTCTTTGATTGGGATGCAGATTGAATATGGTCCATTGTTATATTTGAGAGACCTGTTCGATCTATATTTTCAGGGTTTAAATCAGCATCCATGAGGACGTTTGCTAATGCAGATGTTTTGGCTGCAGCGTCCCAACCTTCGGTATCTAATGTAGGGTCAGCCTCTGCAAAACCATGTTGTTGAGCCAGAAAAATAGCAGATTCATAGCTCTCGCCTTTCTCCATTTGCTCAAGTATAAAATTTGTGGTTGAGTTGAGTATGCCTCTGAAAGAAAGCACTTTGCAGCCTAAAAGGGTTTTGTTAACCAAATTAAACACTGGCGTTCCGTCCATTACAGTGGTTTCATAAAGAAAGTTTACATGATTGTCCACTGCCATTTGGGATAATCTTTTAAAAGACCATGCAATGGGACCTTTGTTTCCAGTGATTACATGCATTTTTTGGTTGAAAGCGGTTTCTATATGTTCCATGGCAGGTTGTCCGTCAGAAATAGATAGTGTACTTAATTCCACTAGAATATCGCCATAGGATTTTTTTATTAAGTTTATTGGGGCGACTGGAGTCCGTGAGGGATTTGAGGCCTGAAAGCTTCCGTGAGAGGAAATCTCATCTAATGCTTTGACCAAATCAATTCCATTCACATCTAAAAGGCAGCCTTTTGACTGAGTCGCAATAGCGGTTACTTTGACCTGATAGCCAGTTAGATTTTCTATTTCCTGTTCTTTTTCAATGAGCATTTTGCAAAATGCTTTTCCTGCATTGCCAAAGCCTACTAAGCAAATTCTTAAAGTTTTCAAAAAGATCAACTCCTATAAAATTATAACTCTATCTATTAATCTACCACTTGATGAGGTTTTTTTCAATCCAATCAATAACTGCAAAAAGAAAAAAGCCCATCAAACTTAATATTAGAATACCCGAGTACATGTCTACATAGTTGATTCTTAACATGGCATCCATAATAAAATAGCCTAAACCATAGGTAGTCCCAAAGGTTTCAGCAAAAAAAAGTACAGATATGGAGGTGGCAAGGGCGATTCTAACGGAAGAAAGTAATCTTGGCAAAGAAGCCGGAATTAGAATATGTTTAAAAACATCAAGGGGTTTTGCCTCGATAGAAATCAGGGGATAATAATATCTGGGATCTAAATTTTTAATAGAATCTCTTACGGATATAAGAACCTGAAATACAATAATCAATATAATAATTAGAATTTTACTCTTCTCACCAAGACCAAACATCAACATGATGATAGGTAAAAATGCAATTTTTGGAATGGGATAAAAGAAATAAACAAGTGGAGACAAGAATTTGTCCAACCATTTGAAATAGCCTATGCATATTCCGGACGGCCAACCGATTGCTATGGCTAAGAGAATGCCCCAAAAAATACGTTTCAGGCTGTATAAACAATGAATAAATATTTTATCTTTAAAGATTTCTAATGTATTTAGTACCACGACAAAAGGAGAGGGTATTATTCTTGAATGAATCAGTAAGGAAGCTAAATACCACATTAAAATAACAGCAAAGGACAAATACAATGATTTATAAAGGATCTGTTTCATAATATGGCTTCCTTTCAAAGATTTAAATAATTTACGATATCCGTTTTCAAGGATTTCACCTTTTCCGGATCTTGAGAGCTAAAATTGGGATTAAAAATGCTTTCTATTTTTTCGTCATTTAAAACAAATATATAATGTCCAAGCTTTATGGCTTCATCTATACTGTGAGTAACAAGAAGCGTTGTGGGCTTGTTTTTTTTCCATAACATTAAGAATAAATTTTGAGCGGTACTTCGTGTTATCTCATCCAAAGAAGAAAAAGGCTCATCAAGAAGCAATAAATCCGGCTCAAACAAAAAAACTCTTGCAAGAGCAACTCTTTGTTTTTGTCCACCACTTAGAATATTGGGGTATGCGGATAATAAATCCTGTAGGTTAAGAGTCTCAATAACCTCATTAAAAACCTCTGCGGTGAAAGATCTCTTGTGAACTTTATTTAATAAGATAATATTCTCTTTAACGGTTTTCCAAGGATATAAGCCATAGTCCTGGGACATATATCCTATGAGATGTTGCGCAGGGGTCAAAGGACAGTGGTTCAGGCTTATGGTTCCGAATGAAGGTTTTAATATGCCACCTATGGCTTTAAGCAACGTGGATTTCCCTATTCCGGATAAACCTAAGATGCAACCGGTTTCTCCTTCTTTTAAGGCGAAACTAAGGTCTCTAAAGGGAATAGTAGAGTCGTTATATTGTACGGTTAAGTGGTCAACAATTAACATGGAGCTCATTCCTTTTTTATAAGACTGGGTAGGGTTTAATTCTTTGTTTTTAATAATCATTTCTATAAAATAAAATCTGCTAATGAAAAAACGAAAAAGATTATACTGATCATTTGATTAATATGATAGCTTGCCCAATTCATAATACCCCTTTCGGAGGGCTTAACAATTTTATGTTCGATTAATAAAAGAATGGAGCAAATAAGGATACCTATATGATATATGAAACCTGTAGGAATAAAAAGACTTAATGATAAGAGAATAGCGATGGAAAGCACATGAAAAATGGCCGCTATTTTCAATGCGTTTTTAAGACCAAATTTAGCGGGTATGGAAAAGAGGCCTTCCTTTCGGTCAAATTCTATATCTTGGGTTCCATAGATAATATCAAAACCAGCAATCCAAAATGCGACTGCCGCCCCGATAACAAAAGGGGTGAAGGATAACTTTCCCGTTATGGCAATCCAGCCTCCTACAGGAGCACCACCACAGGCAATGCCCAATACCAAGTGGGAGAGCCAAGTAAATCTTTTGGTATAGGAATATAATAGAAAAATAAAAAGGGCCATGGGGGATAAGTAAAAGCAGAGAGGATTAATCATATAGGCGGCCAATTCAAAAACTAAAAATAGAATAAAGGTCAGAAAAATGACCTCTTTCTTTTTTATAATACCGCTGGGGATGTGGCGTGAAGCTGTACGTGGATTTTTAGCATCTATTTCACTATCTATAATTCTATTGGCTGCATTGGCACCATTTCGAGCTGCCAAAAGAGCCACTAAAATCCAAAAGAAAGTATTCATATCAGGTAGCCCATTATTGGCCCATAAAACAGACATGACAGCAAAAGGCAGTGAGAACAGTGTATGTGAGAACATAACCATTTCACTATATTTTTTTAACCTATTAAAAGCCATATTCCCTCCACCTTTTGCTGACTTGTTCCTTTATTTCAGGGCTCATCTCTATATCTGGAGGCCATTCTCGAGTATGCCCTTCAGATGGCCCCTTTTTTGTAGCATCAATTCCTAAGCGATGGCCATAATAAGGCATATTAGAAGCATGATCCAAAGCATCTAAAGGACCTTCTGAAATAAGTAAATCCCGTTTTGCATCTATATTATTAAAAACCTTCCACATGACTACTGATGTGTCATGGGGATTGATGTCTTCGTCTACAACAATAATCATTTTTGTGTACATCATTTGTCCTAAGCCCCAGATAGCGTTCATGACTTTGAAGGCATGTTTGGGATAAGATTTTTTTATTGAGACAATAACACAGTTATGAAAAACCCCCTCCAAAGGAAAATTCATATCAATAATCTCGGGTATCTGAGTTTTGATAAGAGGCAAGAAAATTCTTTCAGTTGCTTTTCCCATATAACAATCTTCCATGGGAGGTTTTCCTACAAGGGTAGCGTTGTAAATAGGATGCTTCTTATGAGTCATTTTCTCCACATGAAAAACAGGATATCTATCTTTGAGAGAATAATAGCCTGTATGGTCACCAAAAGGACCTTCTATTTTAAGTTCGTTTAGGTCAACATAACCTTCCAAGATAAATTCAGCATTTGCAGGAACGTATATGTCATTGGTAATGCATTTTACGATGGGAATGGCTTTTTTTCTCAAAAAACCGGCAAAAATCATTTCATCGATGATTTTAGGAAGTGGTGCAGTAGCCGCATAAATCGTTGCAGGGTCACTCCCTATTGCTACAGAAACTGGCATTTTGTCATGGCCTAACTTTCGATATTTTTCCAAGATTTCTTTGCCGTCTTTATGAAGATGCCAGTGCATTCCAGTCGTATTATGATCGTATTTTTGGAGCCTGTACATGCCCATATTCTGCTGCCCAGTTTCAGGGTCCTTTGTAATAACCAAAGGAAGTGTTATGAAGGGACCCCCATCTAAAGGCCAACAAGTTAGAATGGGGATCTTGTCTAAATCTGCATCTTCAATGACTTGTTGACATTCCCCTTTTTCTACTTTTTTTGGAAATATCCATGGTAATGGCGCTAATTTGGGAAGAGATTTAATTTTACCCTGAAGGGTTTTATATTGACTGATATCCATAAAACTTTCAATATCTTCAGCAATATCGTCAATATCATCTACACCAAGAGAAAGTGCCATTCTCTCATAGCTTCCCATTGCATTTATTAATACTGGGTAAGAGGAACCTTTGACTTTTTCAAAAAGAATAGCAGGTCCGTATTCTTTGCAAATTCTATCTGTAATTTCACTTATTTCAAGATAAGGATCTACCTCTACAGATACACGGTGCAATAGATTTCTTTTTTCAAGAGTATTTACAAAATCATGTAAATCTTTATACGCCATTCATAACACTACTTTCTATAATTTTATCTTTCCCTTTCCTTCAACTATAAGCTATAAACTAATACTGCCTTTCAAGCAATGAGTCTAAAATATCACTTAAGATGTTACGACTCTCGCACTTCGGTAATCTTTCCAACGCATCATAAGCTTTCTCAGTATATCTTCTAGCCATTTTTTTTGCATCACGAATGCCTTTTTTTTCTATAACAAGGTTATATATTTTGCAGATATCTTCATCATTAAAATTTGATGTTTCAAGGAGTGATTTAAGAGAATCGCTCTTATCATTTTTTAATGCACAAATAAGAGGAAGTGTATAGAATCCTTGCTTTAAGTCATTATGAGAACTTTTGAGAATGGTAGCATCTGTTCCGCTGTAATCCAGACAATCATCAATAATCTGGTAAGCAATGCCAATTCTGAGACCTGTAAGACCGAATAATCTTATCTTTTTTTCATCTAAACCGCCAAGATAGGCGCCCATATACATGCTAAGTGAAAAGAGAGCAGCTGTTTTCGCACTGACGATTTTTATATACTCATAAATGCTGATATTTGGATTATACCTAAAGCGATACTGTTTCAATTCTCCAGCACAAATCTGAGAAATTTTCTTAGATAAATTTTGAATCATATTCTTATCATACTGTTCATTAATCAGCATAAAACTTCTTGCTATCATGTAATCACCAGAATAAACAGCAGCATCTTTCCCAAATTTAGATTGAATGGTTTCAACACCCCTACGTAGTTGTGAGTTATCAACGATATCATCATGAATGAGAGTCGCGGTATGAAGAAGCTCCACTGCAGCGGCTATAGGAAGTACTCTTTCTGAGTCAAACTTTCCAAACTTTGAGGATAAAATCAGGAGTGAAGGTCTGAGCATTTTGCCTCCAGCTTCGATCATCTGAAAAATAGGATCTCGTACAAAACTGTCTGGATGCCCAATGGTGTTTTTCATAATGGTTTTTACTTCTATGAGCTCTGATAGCAATTTTCTATTTTGATTCCAAAATATTTCCATGGTCATTATGATCCCCCTACTTCTCTTTGAAATATAAATCTGTTCGATATAAGTAAGAAAGTAAACCTTTGCTGCATGTCCCCACAAATAAACCTGTTGGAATAGCAATCAGAACCAAGAAAGGTAAAAAAATGCCTATTTTATAGTTTGCTATAATCACTGCTGCAGCAGAAAGCTGCCCAATATTATGAAATATAGCACCAATAATGCTGATGGTCATTAAGCTTAACTTTTTTGTTTTCATAAGAAACGCCATAACAGCGAAACTCAATAAAGCACCGCTAAGTGAATATATAAAACCAGATACATTTCCAAACATAGCAGCGCTTAAAGTAGATCGGGTAATAACAATTAATAAAGCACTTTTTAAGCTTAAAGTATTAAGAGAAATAAGTGTAATGATATTGGCTAACCCCAGCTTTGCACCAGGGATGCCTACGTTAAAAGGGATAAGTTTTTCCACATAATTAAGAACCATCGCTTGTGCAATTAATAATGAAATGTATACCAATTTTTTTGTATTTTTCATGCTATCACCTGTTACTATTCTGAAATTTCAACAATGAGACGATGAGGAAGACATACAATCATATCACCTACTTGAGCGGCTGGTTTCGTATTGACACAAACAAAATCAGGGCAATCTGCATCTACAACATCCACGGACCCATTATTTATGATAATGGTATTATTGCCCAAATCCGTATGAACTGCTATCTCTTCATAGGTATCTACATCAAATGGTATCTTTTTATACATTTCTTTATCAATGGTTATAACTACATATTGTTCTGCTGAATAATCTTTTTTTTGGTTGGTTATAAGTATAGCAATAAAAGCAATTAGTGCAATCAACAAAATGATAATTATTTCTTTTTTCTTCAAAAAAATCACATCCAATTAGACAAACAATAGAATATTCTTTCATAGAGAAAGAATATTCTATTTCAACATTTTATCCTTATTTATAAAAAAATTCAACACTCAACAGGGGTATTAATCAAAATACAAATAAGATTTTCTCGCGAATCGAGTTTTCTTCCACCATTTCTTTAAAATTGGAAGGACGTAGTAGTCCAATCCGAAAGTGCTTCCTGATCCACCGATCATAGCTATTCCGCCAAAGAAAAACCAAAGAATAGTAGCGTCAGCCATACCGGTAAAGGCAATGCCTGTGGTCATAACAACACTAACGACAGAAGCAAGGAAAGTGAATAGACCACCTATTAGAGCAAGACCAACAATGATCTCAACTACTATGACGCCTATTTGCATGGGAATCATGTTGGGCCCGATAATATTTTCGTTGATCCATTGCATAAATCCTGGGACTTCGAATAAAGGATTTCCCCAACCGCTGGGCATACGATCCACAACCCACTGCACAAAACTCGGCAAGACTTCATAAGTTTCAGGAGTTACAGGAGATTCAGTGGCAGGAGATGCTGTGGCTACAGCGTCCACTACCTTTTCGGCAGCTTGAGAAGCATATTGGGGTAGCATCTTAGGTTGTGTAAGCCAGCCTTCGCCAATCTTTTTAACACCTTCAACCAACCACATGTAACCGAGCCAAAGTCTTAAAGGAACAAGCCAGAAATTTGGTGATCGCTTTGAAAAGTGTCCGCCTACAAAGGAACGCCTATTCTTAACATGAAAAAATTCATGCATTAAATAATTCCAAAGTTGTCTAAGTCCTGAAACCATAAATAGATATAAGAAGTTCACTGAATGCTTAATAAGCATTGCAAGCCATCCAGAGGTTTTAAAGCCAGTATCTGCAACAGCATATCTGGAACCTACGGAAACCATAAAGCCATGATAATTTTGATTATGTTTATGAAGCTCTGTGTTTTTAATCATAGCAGCTACATTTAAAGCAGCGGTATGACCAGATTGTTCAGCAGCTTCTACGATTTGAGGCATAGGGCCATCTTTGTCATCTGCATAGGATGCGTTATCTCCAACTGCAAAAACATTTTTATATTTTGTCGTCTGCATGTACTCGTTAACAGTAACCCTACATCCACGACCCATTTCTAATCCTAATTTTTCTGCACAGATATTATTTTTAATGCCAGCAGTCCATACTAAAGTATATGTAGGGATGATATCGCCATTTTTTAAAATAATTTGATCATGGTCTATCTTAACAATAGGAGAGTCCTTTAATAATTCAACTCCAAGTTTTTTATATCGCTTTTCAACTTTTTGTACTTGTCGGTCATCTTTTAACATGTTCAAGATTCGACTGAGTGCTTCAATATTATATATTTTGACTTCTTTTACATCAACACCATACTCTTCTGATAAATGATATTTCGCTTCTCCCAATTCGCCAACCATTTCGACTCCTGTAAAGCCGCCTCCGCATACTGCAAAGGTAAGGAGCTTTTGTCTTTCTTTGGGATCTTCTTCTGATGATGCCAATTCAAACATCTTACGGACATGTTCTCTGAGATTTACAGCATCTTCATAGGACCAAAGGGTGTGAGAATTTTCGCTAGCGCCTTCGATACCAAAAAAATTCGGTTCATTTCCTGTTCCCATAATCAAATAATCATAATCATAGGTTTGCTTATCAGATATAAGCTGCTGTTTTTCAAAATCTACTGAAACAATTTGATCTGTTGCCACTTTGACTTTTCTTTCAGCAAATATTTTCCTGAGATCTACTTTGATGGCATCGGGCTCTGTTCTATGACCGGCTACTTCGTGAAGCTCTGTCATAAGTGTTTGGAAAGGATGCTTGTCGATAAGCGTTATTTCAATGTTTGAATCTTTTTTAAATATCTTATGCAGAATTTTGCCAGCCTTTATTCCGGCATAGCCTCCGCCGAGGATAACAATTTTTTTGTTATTCATTGTAATATAACCTCTCTTTCTTTTATGAATATTTGTTTAAAACACATCTGTAACTAATGTATCATAAAAAAAACTATTATTCAAAGAGAACAAAAACTGTTAAATTTATGAAAAACGAGCTGATTGCTTAAATTTTAACACTTATTAAGCATAAGATATTCTTATGCTTAATAAGAATATACAATACAATATTGTTAATATAATATCTAAGTGATAATATTTTATATACTCGGTAAGGTTACTGAGTATATTTTAACCATTAAGGGAGGGAAAAATCCATGAAAAAACTTTTAATGCTTTTACTTATAATATCTATGGTGGGCGCTTTAGCACTTACAGGATGTGGGTCAAGTGAACCTGCCGCAGTTGAGGATGAACCAGACGAAAGCTCAGCCTATGCGGATGGCATATATTTCGCACAGGAAGATGAATTTGCAGGATCAGGTTATAAATATTTTGTTGTATTGACTGTTGAAGACGGTGCCATTACAGATGCTGATTGGGGCGGAACCAATATCGTACCTGCAGGAAATAAACGTACTGCTTCAGAGCAAGGAAACTATCCAATGGTTGCAGCAGGTGGAGCCGCTGCAGATTGGCATGTACAAGCTGAAGCGGCTGAAGCGTGGTTAATTGATAGCCAAGATCCAGCTGCCTTTGAAGAATTTTATACAGATGAAGAAGGACATACAGACGCACTACAAACAGATGATGGCACTCAAGTATCTATTCATGTAGTAGAATTCTTTTCACTTGCCGAAAAAGCTTTAGCATCAGATCCAGTTCCTGCAGGTGCGTATAATACACCAGCAGATTATGTAGCAACATCTGAGCTGGAAGCCACAGAAGATTCTAAATGGTGGAAGTACAAAGGTGAATTTATTGTCGTTAATGGAACCATCGTAGATGCTTTATTCAATAGTGTTTGGGCAGGCGAATTCTCAGAGGATACTGCTAAATATTATGAAACAGATGCTGATGGAAATCCAGATCCAGAAGCACCAAGTAATAAATTAGAGTTAGGTGAAGCCTATGGTATGGCGTGGGATGTTCAGGCAATCAGTGCAGCTGAATTTTTAGAAGAGACTCAGGGCTTTGAAGTGAACTATGTTGATGAAGATGGCCATACAGATTCAATTTCAGGAGTATCGATTCATGTAAATGAATTTGAAGAATTATTCAATAAAGCTTTTGAATAAAACATTGACTAAAACACCATATTAATGTATAAAAAGCCTTAGGAGCAATCCTAAGGCTTTTTTGAATAATTTAAGATTTAACTGAAAAACTCTTAGCCAATCAAAGATTGGAGAGTTGCTGTATGAGACCTGCA
>JADQBM010000055.1 GCA_016278615.1 Clostridia bacterium
GTGACGCTACTGCAACAATATTCATATGTGTTTGCACCGTAATCCAAGCTTCCCCATCTTTTGCATGAGACATAACCCAACTTAACAAATCACCATAATACAATCCATTTATTATGTGCTTGTCCATTTCTATTGTTGTCAATTGCTTGAATTGGCCCTCTTTTAATAAGTCACTTACTTTCATTTTATCTCGTCCTCCATGTCTTTAATCGCAAATGTCATAGTAATGGTGGTTGATTGACCTTTTGAAGATTCTATTTCAAGTTGATCACAATATCTTTTTATATTAGGAAGTCCCATACCCGCGCCGAAACCGTACTCACGTGCTGCATCAGAAGCTGTGGTATAGCCCTCTTTCATTGCCATCTCAATATCATCTATTCCTGGACCGCTGTCCTTTGCAATAATCATAATTTTATCAGCGGAGATATACAAAGTTAAGGTGCCTCCATAAGAGTGTATGATAATATTAATCTCTGATTCATATGAGGCAATTGCGATTCTTCGAACCAAGTGTGTATCCAGTCCTAATTTTTTAAGACGGGCTTTAATGGCACTGGATGCTTCTCCTGCCCTGGTAAAATCATAACGTTCTACCTCGTAATGGTATTTTAGGAAATCAGGATAGTCATTCATCTATGGTGACTCCCTTCAGTCCACTTTTATACAATATACCACAGGAAGTATAAAGAATCTCTCGAGTACTTAGTAATATTTTGTGATATTTGTTTGCCAACTCTATGGTGTTTTCATCTGGTTTTTTCCCTCTCACGAATACAATGGCAGCAATATCTAACATTTCAGCAGTTCTTATGACCTGGGGATTGGTTAACCCTGTTATCAACAATGTATTATGAGAAGAAAAAGCAAGTGCATCACTCATCAAGTCACATCCAAAGGCATGCTCCACTTCATACTCATTAAGATACTCTTCTCCTGCAATACATTCACAATCCAAGATTTCTTTTATTTCCAATAATTTCATAATTATTCCTCCGACTCACTATAGGATCTCTTCAACCATTATTATAATCTTTTTTTCCAATTCAAACAATTGATTGTCTTCAAAAGTTTCTATTTTGTTCACTTCATCATAAATATTTTGAAAACTTTCCATTGTTTTCTCTTCCATCTGCGAATCCGCCAACCCATCTTGAAATGCATTCTTTAGCTTTTGAACCCATTGCTCTTTTTCCGTCTGAGTATGCGCTTCATCTAAATCATTAAGAATATTCATAATAGTAGATTTTACTGAAGTATTTTCCACATTTACTTTTCTCTTTAAAATAAAAGCATCCTGTGCATAATCTATCAAGCTGTTTTTTAAGACTTCAGCCTGATTGTAACTGGTAACTGGAGTCGTTACTACTTTGAAGCCTTCGTTGCCCAAAATGTAGGAGTAAATTCCGTCTTTTTCCAGCTCACTTATTAGTAAATTTGCATTCTCTTTTTCACTAAAATTGCCTAATTGCACATGATAAATTTGAAACTCATTTGCTTTGTCTGTTGGTTCTTCAAGAATCACATCTTCTGTCTCTTCTGAAGTCGATTCAATGGGCTGTGTTGTAGAATCTTGATTTTGATCAACATTCAAATCCGTTGTTTCAGTATCTGGCCCTTTAATGAAGATTGGATATACAAAGTATCTTGTCCCAAAATAGCCTATTATCACAGCACCGCATGTAATAATTAAAAAAATAATCAGCATAGGCTTTAATCTTACATTTTTTTTAAATCTATGTTTTTTCAAAAAATCACCCCCGATACTTAATTGTATTATTGAGGGTATCTAAAATATGATAACTATTAAAGAAGATTTTGCCCATACCGCTGCAAAACCCTCCTCAACTCTTATCTTCTTTTTATCTTTTTATCTTTTAATCTTTTTTTGTCTTTTAATCTTTTTTTGTCTTTTTTTCTCTTATCTATTATCTCTTATCTGTTATCTATTATCTCTTATCTATCTTTCCCTTATCTGTTATCTCTCTTTCCTCCTACTTCACCCGTCTAGCTGAAACAAAACGGCTACTATAAAAGGAATTTAGTGTGGAAATAATAACAGATTTACCAGATCTACTTGATGAAGCATGAATAAACTCATTGTTCCCAATGTAAATACCCACATGGGTAATCACATTGTTCATAGATCCAGACGTATCAAAAAATATCAAATCTCCAGCTATTAGATCACTACGACTTACCGCCTGACCTACTTTTGCTTGGTCTCGAGATACTCTGGGGAGTTGAATTCCAACTTGACTGTAAACGTATCGTGTTAACCCTGAACAATCAAAACTATTGGGCCCATTGGCACCCCATTTGTATGGTTTTCCTAAATGTTCTTTTGAAATTTGGACGATTTCATTATTATTCTGAGCATTCTCAACAAGAGTCTGTGTTATTTCAACGCCTTGTGCATCTACCCAAGCATAAACATCTTTCTGATCCTTTATGTAATATTCCCCTTCTTTGAAGTCAAGGATTTTAACATCTCCCTCAATCTTAATGACGGGAGCTTCCTCTGTATTCTCTTCAGATGTGACAAGATTTTCTCTTGACGTAATATTTCCTCTATTGACTTCTACAACCTCATCATTAAGAAGAACTTTTCCTTTTTTATCTTGAAGCGTTACATTAACATAGGGAGCAAACACCCAACCCTCAATTAAATCATTCTTAACATAAAACCAATCCTCGCTAATATTTGTAATAAAAACATCATCACCCATGGAGAGCTTTCCTATTATAGGTGCACCCAAACTTGGCTCTTGCCTAACATTTAAAATTGTTGCATTAACGCGCCCAAAACTAACGAGTTTATTTGTTTCGGTTTTTATAAAGAGATTTTGATTATTAACCCATCCTGAAATATCGCCTTCCTGGATCAATACCCAGTCTCCATAAACATCCTTGATACTTGTAATGGAATTCATGTTAAGTATCCCTGTTACCGCACCGTCTTTTTGAGCCGTGTACCTTGCCTGAACATCGTCACGAATAATGAAACCATTTAATAATTCGTCAGCATAGATGTTTCCTGAACCCATGGCGACAGTCAAAGCTGCCGTGGTTAGCAGAACTTTAAATGGTACAAACCGTTTTTTTATCATATGTCCCCCTCCAAGTCTAAAATATAAAAACAGAGCTACTTATTAAAAGCAACTCTATTATACTATACATTCACCATTTATAGACTAAATCCTTTTTATTTCGACAAAATAATTATTAGCAATAATTGGTGTTAAAGTTATATTTAATCAGTTTCTTCAACCTCAACAGAACGTCCATACTTAATACCTAATGCATCCTTGACTTTATTTTCAATTTCAAGAATCATTGCAGGATTTTCTTTAAGGTATTGCTTTACATTTTCTCTACCTTGTCCAATTCGGTTACCATCATAACTATACCATGCACCAGCTTTATCGATTATTTTTTCTTGAACCCCACAATCTAAAACATCTCCTTCCTTGGAAATGCCTTTGCCGTACATAATATCAACTTCTGATTGTTTAAAAGGAGGAGCGACTTTATTCTTTACAACCTTCACTCTGGTTTTGCTTCCAAGAAGCTCATCCCCAGACTTAATATTCTCTATTTTTCGCACATCTAATCGAATAGAAGAATAAAATTTTAATGCACGCCCACCTGTTGTGGTCTCAGGATTTCCAAACATAATCCCCACTTTTTCTCTTAGCTGATTAATAAAAACCACAGAGGTGTGGGATTTATTGATAACACCAGCTAACTTTCTAAGGGCTTGGGACATAAGTCTTGCTTGAAGTCCCATATGACTATCGCCCATTTCACCTTGGATTTCAGCTCGTGGTACAAGTGCTGCAACGGAATCAATAACAATGACATCCACTGCCCCGCTTCGTACCAACATTTCACATATTTCCAGCGCCTGCTCTCCTGTATCTGGCTGAGATACCAAAAGTTCATCCACATCTACACCCAACTTTGATGCATACTCGGGATCAAGGGCATGTTCTGCATCTATAAAAGCAGCTTTACCGCCAGTTTTTTGTGCTTCAGCAATAATGTGGAGAGCAATAGTCGTTTTTCCTGAAGATTCAGGTCCAAATATCTCTGTGATTCTTCCTTTTGGTATGCCACCAATGCCTGTAGCAATATCTAAGCTCAGACAGCCTGTTGATATGGCCTGAACATTCAATCTAGCCTCTTCATCTCCCAGTTTCATAATAGCGCCTTTACCAAATTGTTTTTGTATCTGAAGCATGGCTGCTTCCAACGCTTTATTTTTATCATCTCTACTAACTGTCATTATATTCCACCACCCTTTAATTATCAAGAACATATGTTCTTACATTATCTTATAATACTTTCCAACTTAAGTCAAGCTTTAAATCCATTAATATATTTTAACATATATTTACATAAATATCAAATATTGTTTTATGTCCTCTAGCCTTTTAAACGAAGATTTTGGAACAAAATCCTCCACAACTGTTATCTGTTATCTCTTATCTCTTATAAGTACAACCGCAAGGGTCGTCCCTACATTTCTTTTTTCTTATCAATCGCTTTATTAATCATGTCAAGCATCAAAAGAACCGTATACTGTCGATTCCAGTTTCTGTCAGTTTTTCTCAGTCTAAACTCCTGACAGGTTATCTCATCATTAAAAGCCATGGCGATATAAACCAACCCTACAGGCTTTTCTTCCGTTGCCCCTCCAGGCCCTGCAATGCCAGTAACAGCCAGACACAGCTCACTATTGGTATTGTTTTTTAAACCCTTCACCATTTCTATTGCTGTCTTCTCACTAACTGCGCCATAACGATCTAAAGTTTCTTTCTTGACATCTAATTCCTCCATTTTAGCCCTATAACTATAGGTTACAAAACCTCTTTCAAATACAGAGGAAATGCCTGGTATTTCTGTAAGTTTAGCAGCAAAAAGCCCCCCCGTACATGATTCTGCAGAAGATATGCCAATATGATGCTTCATAAGTTTATTGGCCACTACCTCAATCAATTCTTCATCATTATCGCTATAGATGTGGGTCCCCAATCTATTTTTAACCTTATCAATGGTTTCTTCAACTGCTTTTTCGGCCTCTTCTTGGTTGGTTCTTTTTGAAGTGATTCTTAAACTGACTTCGCCTTCCTTGGCATAAGTGGCCAAAGTAGGGTCTGTTTGATCTGAGATTAAATCCAAAAGTTCTGTTTCAAGAGAAGACTCTCCAATGCCGAAAAACCGCAACATTCTTGAATGAATGACATGAGACGATTTTTCCCTAAGATACTTGTCCACATATTGGTTATACATATGCTTCATTTCTCTAGGAGGACCTGGCATGCAAATAACAATTTTTCCATTCTTTGATAAAGCAAATCCTGGAGCTGTCCCCACATCATTTTGAAGAACCATTGAACCCTCAGGTAGATAAGCTTGCTTAATATTATTATCTGTCATTTTTTTACCAATGCCCTTAAAAAACATTTCTAATCTTTCATAGGATGGCTTATGAATGGTTAAAGGTTCCTCTAAAACCTCTGCTACTATTTCTTTTGTAAGGTCATCTTGTGTAGGGCCTAAGCCCCCTGTTATAATAATAAGCTCTGATTTTTCAAGTACATATTCCAGTGTTTCCTTTAAGCGAGTGGGGTTATCTCCTACTGTATTATGATACAAGACATTGATACCCAACAAATTGATTTTTTGAGACAAATACACCGTATTGGTATTGATAATCTGTCCAAAAAGCAACTCTGTTCCGACGCTAATGAGCGAACAATTCATATGAGCTTTCTCCTTTACTCTGCAAATAGTTGTTTGTTTTTTATGATATAATCTGCACCGGATATCATGGTTAAAATGACTGCAACCCAAATCGCAATACTAGAAAATGGAAATCCCCATAATTCAAAGGGGTAGTTTCTAAATAAAATACTGATGATTGCTACCATCTGTGAAATGGTTTTATATTTTCCCCATTTACTGGCTGCAATGACAATTCCATCGCTAGCCGCAACAGCTCTCAATGTGCTAATAATAATTTCACGGGCAATAATAAGCACAACCATCCAAGAAGAAATATCTCCTAATTCTACTAAGCACACCAAAGCAGAAATAACTAAAAGCTTATCTGCAAGAGGATCCATTAATTTGCCGAAATTGGTAATCAAATTGTGTTTTCTTGCAATATACCCATCTAAAAAGTCTGTCAGCGAAGCTACAATAAAGATAACTGCTGCACTATGATAATGCTCCATCAATAAAAGGACGACAAAGAAAGGAATCATTACCATCCTTAAGAGGGTTAATTTATTGGGTAGGTTCATAAATATCCTCTCCGATCAAATCATATTCCATTGCATCTGTAATTCTAACTTTTATAAAACTTCCCATTTCCAACACTCTATCTGAAGTAAATGTCACAGAATTATCAATTTCCAATGCATCATATTGGGTTCTTCCAATATAAACATTTTCCTCTTCCACTTTTTCTTCGACCAAAACAATCAAAGTATTTCCAATTTGATTTGAATTGATCTCTATGGCAATCTGCTGTTGCATTGCCATAATTTCCTCTCTCCTTGCTTTCTTGATATGCTCATCTATTTGGTTCTCCATTTGTGCAGCCGGTGTGCCTTCCTCAGGTGAATACTCAAAAACACCTAACCTTTCAAATCTCATATCCTTTACAAACTGTTTTAATTCATCAAAGTCTTCTTCCGTCTCCCCTGGAAGGCCAACAATCAATGTTGTTCTGATATGGATATCTGGCACCTTATTTCTTAATTTCTTAATAACCTTTACAATTTCTTTTTTATCAGTTTTTCTGTTCATAGATTTTAAAAGATGATTGCTACAATGTTGTATGGGAATATCCATGTATCTACAGATATTTTCGTTTTTTGCAATGACTTCTATCAATTCATCTGATATGAGATGGGGATAACAATACATGAGCCTGATCCATTTTAAGTCATTTATTTTCGCAAGTTTCTCTACTAATTCATGAAGCCTATGCTTCCCATATAAATCAATGCCATAATTGGTTACGTCTTGGGCAACAAGTGTTATTTCTTTACAGCCTCCTTCACACAGGCTCTGTGCTTGGCTCATGATGCTATCAAAAGGACTGCTTCTGAATGGCCCTCGGATATAGGGAATAATGCAATAAGAACAATAATTGTCACAGCCTTCTGAAATTCTTAGATAGGCAGAATATTTCGGTGTACTCAAGTTTCGAGGACCTAAATCCAAGACAGTATTTTCATGAGAGCTTTGAAAAAGTTTTCGTGGTTCATCTTCTGCCTTGTTAATAATATCTAAAATATTGTGGTAATCATTGACCCCCATAATCACATCCGCTTCTGGAATCTCATGAAACAATTCTTTTCCATACCTTTCACTGAGACACCCAGATACGATTAGCAATTTACAACGGTGTTTTTTAAATTTCGATAGTTCTAAAATTGTATCAATAGATTCTTCCTTGGCATCATGAATAAAACCACAGGTATTTACCAAGATAATCTCTGATTCTTCAGGGGATTCCACCATTTCATGCCCGTTTTTTTCGAGAAATCCTGAAGTCATTTCGGAATCCACAGCATTCTTGGGGCATCCTAATGTTTCTATATAAATTTTCATCTATTCGCTCCTTTGTATAACTTTCATATCCTATTAATTTTTGGATAGTTCTTCTAAATCCTCTTTTGAAATTAAGACGCGTCGGGGTCTACTCCCATCGAAATGTCCTATAATTCCCCGCTCCTCCATCTCATCAATGAGTCGTGCTGCCCTATTATATCCGATTCTAAATCTTCTTTGTAGCATGGAAACAGATGCTTGTTCTGCGGATACAACCAACTCTATAGCATCCGCTAATAATTTATCAGTATCCGAAGACGTCATATTGATTTTTCCTGATTCAATGGTATCAATAATCTCGTCAGAGTAATTATTAGATTGAACTTGTCCCTTAATAAATTCAATAACCTTTTCCACTTCAGTATCCGTAATCAAAGAGCCCTGAATCCTCACAGGCTTGGACATCCCTGATGGATAAAAGAGCATATCGCCTCTTCCCAACAACTTTTCCGCTCCCCCCATATCCAATATGGTTCGTGAATCTACCATAGAAGAAACAGCAAAAGCAATTCTTGAAGGGATATTGGCTTTAATAACCCCAGTGATGACATCTACAGAGGGTCTTTGAGTTGCCACAATCAGATGCATGCCTGCTGCCCTTGCCATTTGAGCCAACCGACATATGGCTTCTTCCACTTGGGAAGGCGCTGCCATCATTAGATCTGCAAGTTCATCAATAACCATAACAATCTGTGGCATTTGATCCTTTTCTGCTTGTGGGGCCACTTTCTTATTATAAGTGTCAATATCTCTTACCCCTTCCTCAGCAAAAACCTTATACCGGTTGGTCATTTCCAGAACCGCCCAATTCAAAGCAGCGGCAGCTTTAGTAGGATCTGTAACGACAGGAATAAGGAGATGTGGAATACCGTTAAAAATATTTAGTTCCACAACCTTGGGGTCAATTAAAATCAACTTGACTTCCTCAGGTCGAGCATTGTATAAAATACTAATGAGGATGCTATTAATACAGACACTCTTACCAGCACCCGTAGCACCTGCAATGAGTAAGTGGGGCATTTTCGCCAAATCTGTAATAACAGGATTACCAGAAATATCTTTACCAACACCAAAGGATATTTTGGATTTAGTATTTTTAAATTCTTTGGATTCTAATACTTCTCTTAGGACCACTGAAGACGTGGTCTCATTTTGTATTTCAATTCCCACAGCTGCTTTACCAGGAATCGGTGCTTCTATTCTAATGCTGGCAGCTTCTAAATTCAACGCAATGTCATCTGCTAACCGAACGATACTACTTACCTTTACGCCAGGACTCGGTTGTATTTCATACCTGGTGACGGTGGGCCCTTTACTGACTTCCACAACTTTGGCACTGACCCCAAAGTTTTTCAGTGTCTTTTCCAAAGTAGCTGCTCTGGCCACCAGGTTATCTCTTTCATGAGTGTTTCGCGTTGGGCGAATTTTATTTAGAAGATCTATGGGCGGAAGCTTATAATTGGCACCTGTATCCGGTCCAATATTTATCTTAATCTCCTCAACACTTTCTTTAGGCATATCTAGAACAACCTTCTTCTTTTCTTCTTCTGGTTGTTCTAATCGTTCCTCTCCTTGGGTCTTGATTTGTAAATCTTTTTTGTCAAAAAGTGCTTCATCTTTCATATAATCAATAATCTTAATCTGCTTTTCATTATAATTTTTCCCTTTTAACAGTTTTTCATCACGGACATTTTCCCTTAACGCATCAGAGAAATCCAAGGCTTCAGCTTTCGCTTCATCACTTGCTTCACTTCTCAATTTGAATTTTGAAAAAATCGTACTTAATGGGGTATTGACCAGTAGTAAAAGACTAATAATGATAATGGTTATAGAAAAAATATAAGTCCCAGGGACACCAAACCATTTAATAAAAATAGTAGATAAAACGCCCCCAAAAACGCCTCCCCCAACAGATGAAATACCTTCTTGATATAGGTTCTTAATCAAATCTACTTGAATGCTGTAATCTGCAATATTATCATAAAAACGAATTGAATTCATCATAATAACGCCAATGAAAAAAGTTACTAAAAAAATTGCTGACCTTTTTCCTACAAACCCCACCTTGCCAATAAGCAGAAGGACGCCGTACAACATGAGATAGTAAGGTAAGATAAATGCAGAACTTGAAAACCAGCCTTTAAGCCATTGTTCAAAAAATTCGCCTACACTGCCTGCTGCCTCTGTTTGCAAAGAAATAAACAAAAATATTCCCAAGGCAATAATAATGAGAGCATTGACCTCATTCATTAATTTGCTCTGAGTTTTTGTAGCTTTTTCATCTGATACTTTCTTTTTCGTATAAGGCCTTTTTTCAGATGTTTTTTTCTTATTTACTGTTTCTCGTTTTTTTGATTTAACAGCCATTTATTAGCGCACTCCTCTTAAATAATGGAATATAGAATAATACCAATCCCTAAGATCCATGTATAGAAAGAAAAATAATATAACTTTCTATTGGTTACCAATCGTATCATTATATTTATCGCCACAAAGCCCGAGAGCGTCGCAGCTAATACCCCTACTAAAACCATTCCCATGGAATCTCCAGTCATTCCATTGTCCATTGCACTAAAAAGTTCCATAATACCTGCCCCTAATACTGCAGGGAGGGATATTAAAAATGAAAATTTTACCGTCATTTTTTTGTCTAACCCTCTGAAGAGGCTTCCCACAATAGTGGCACCTGATCTGGAAATACCTGGTGCAATGGCGATAGCTTGAAAAATACCAATAATAAATGCATCGGAATACTTCGTAGTAGTGATATTCTTTTTTCCTTTTGAAATCTTTTCAGAGAACCACAGGAGCGTCCCTGTTATTAATAACCCAACCCCTACTGCAAAAATGGAATGAAAGAGTGATTCAAAGAAATCCGAAAAAGTTAATCCGATAATTGCCGTTGGTATAGAGGCCGTAATAATAAGAAGGCCAAGCTTTCGATAATGGCTTTTTTTCATATTCAAACCTTTGCCGGTTATGAGTTCGTATAAAACTAAAAAGAATTCTTTAATAAGTTGATAAACATCTTTATAATAAACCAACAAAATGGATATTAGCGTGCCCAAATGAAGCATCGCAGCAAAAAAAAGAATACTCTCTTCATCAATTTTCATAAGGTTTTGTAAAAAAGCTAAATGTCCAGAACTACTCACTGGGAGAAATTCGGTAAGCCCCTGAACGATGCCTAAAATGATGGCCTTTAAAAAAGTCAAATGGAGTCCCCCTTACTTTTTAATCATATAAAATTATAACATAGTAAAGCATGTTATTCTATCACAAACCAATTATATTAGGAACCT